>JBIKOQ010000292.1:0-3316 GCA_044357955.1 Burkholderiaceae bacterium
TTCACTCCCAGTGATGACAATGCAGCCGATGTCATCATTCGCATCAAACGCCTTTAAGGCAGCACCCAGTTGATCCATCAGCTGATCATTGAGGGCATTCAACGCTTTGGGGCGATTTAACGTCAAAAGACCGACACGGCCGCGCGTTTCGACCAACACAAAATTTTCGCTCATGGATATCTCCGTGAAAATGTGAAATAAGATAGAGGCTATGAATCGACAATCTAACCGCAAACCTCTACTTTACAGCCTCGAGCCCCTTGATTTGTCCGGACATCGGCTGCGCGCGACGGTGCGCATCGCAGAACCGGACCCCAAAGGGCAAATTGTCTCCCTGCCTGCCTGGATTCCTGGCAGTTATCTGATACGAGATTTTTCTCGCCATATCGAGCACATTTCGGCTCGCTCGGGCAAGCAGTCCGTCACGCTGAACAAGTTAGATAATCATCGGTGGCGCATCACTCCATGCTCGGGTCCGTTGACCATTACCACAGTGATCTATGCGTGGGATCTGTCCGTGCGTGGCGCGCATCTCGACGAAACACATTGCTTCCTCAATGGCACCAGCGTTTTTCTGGAGGTACAAGGACAGCAAGAGCATCCTTGCCGCCTGACCTTACTGCCTCCACCCAAACCCAACCGCTGGCGTGCCTATACCAGCATGCCTCAGTACACGCGCGCCAACGCAGCTCAAGGGCGCAATGGCTTTGGGACCTACAGTACAGAAAATTACGATGCGCTGATCGATCATCCGATCGAAATGGGTGATCCACAGGTGATCAAATTTGATGCCTGCAGGGCGCCACACGAAATGGTGTTTACTGGCCTCATTCCCAATCTCGATTTAAAACGCATTGCCCAAGACGTTAAAAAAATCTGCGAAGCACAAATTCGTTTCTTTGAACCCGATACTGAGCGCGCCCCGTTTCTCGATAGTGCGAATAAATACCTCTTCATGACGATGGTCACGGGTGACGCCTACGGCGGTCTAGAACACCGCGCATCCACGGCCTTGATGGCTTCACGCAAAGACCTGCCCACGCTAGGACAAGACAAAGCGCCTGAAGGCTATCAAACCTTTTTAGGCTTAGTGAGTCATGAATATTTCCATACTTGGCATGTCAAACGGATCAAGCCCGCCGCCTTCGCTCCCTATAAACTCTCGTCAGTAACTCACACGCGCTTGCTGTGGATATTTGAAGGATTTACCTCCTATTACGACGATTTGTTTTTGCTGCGCAGTGGCGTGATTGATCGTTCAACTTATTTGAAAACGCTCGGCAAACAAATTGCTTCTGTCCAAAGTATGCCGGGGCGTCATAAGCAATCGGTCGCAGAGAGCTCTTTTGATGCCTGGACGCGTTATTACAAGCAAGATGAAAACGCCCCCAATGCGATCATTAGCTACTACACCAAAGGCTCTTTAGTCGCCCTCGCACTTGACCTCACGATTCGGCAAGCCACCAACCAACAGAGAAGCCTCGACGATGTGATGCGTTTGCTATGGGAGCGGTACGGACGCGACTTCTACCAGGGAAATCCAGTCGGACTTTCTGAGAAAGGTTTTCCACAACTGGTGCGAGAAGCAACTGGTGTCGACGTTTTAGACGACATCAATCGCTGGGCCTACGGCTGCCAAGACCTCCCTCTCAAAGAACTGCTTGCCACGCAAGGTATTCGCCTGAGCTGGAAAGCGGCCAACACGCGACCTACGCTCGATATTCGCACACGCAAACAGGGAGAACAACTCGTTCTCACCGCAGTGATCGAAGGGGGAGCAGCACATCAAGCCGGCCTCTCAGCCCATGACATTCTCGTCGCGATCGATGGGGTTCGGGTCGATGCAGGGGCAAACGCTTTAGAAACTCTTTTAACGCCCTACCAGCCCGGTCAAAAAATCCAAGTTCACATTTTTAGGCGTGACGAGTTGCGCTGCTTTGCGCTGACCCTTGCTTCTCCTCCCCTGGCCGAATGTCATCTTGTTGAGGCGACACCGTCATGAGCGCCCGCGCGGACACTGAAGACTTCTCTTCGGTTCTTTTGAGTGGCGTGGCTTTACTGGATGTACGCGCACCCGTCGAGTTTTCTCAAGGTGCATTTCCAAGCGCTGTGAATCTGCCTTTGATGTCTGACGAAGAACGTCATCGCGTGGGCTTGCATTACAAAGAAGCGGGTCAAGACTCAGCCATCATTCTTGGCCATACGCTTGTTTCTGGCGACACCAAAGAACAACGCGTCGCGCAATGGGTACGGTTCGCACAAGAACATCCCGAGGGATATTTGTACTGCTTTCGAGGTGGGCTACGCTCCCGCATCTCGCAGCAATGGCTGGCTGAGGCTGGCTTGCCCTACCCTCGTATCATCGGCGGCTACAAGGCCATGCGCAGCTTTCTCATTGAAAAACTTACGCAGTCGATTACCTCATCTAAATTTGTACTCATCGCAGGCTTTACAGGTTGCGGCAAAACTGAAGTCATTCAACAACTAACATCCACGATTGATTTAGAAAAGCTTGCACACCATCGAGGCTCAAGCTTTGGCAAGCACGCCACCGATCAGCCTGTACAGATCGATTTCGACAATAGTTTGGCGATTGCGATGATGCGACTGCATGCCGCAGGCAAATTCAATATCGCCCTTGAGGATGAATCAAGGCTCATTGGCAAATGTGCGCTTCCCATCCCCTTACGTGACATTATGCAGCTCAGCCCTGTGATTTGGGTTGAAGAACCAACAGAGTCTCGCGTCGAACGTATTTTGCATGACTATGTCCAAGATCTCGGTGGGCAGTTTGCGCGCAAACTGGGCGCAGAAACTGGATTTGAAGCTTTCTCACAGAGGCTGCTCGAAAGCCTGCAAAATCTTTACAAACGGTTAGGGGGTGAACGTCACACACGTCTGAAACAGCTCATGCTCGAGGCACTTGCTGCGCAAAAAGCAACCGGCGCATTAGACGCTCACCGCGATTGGATTCGACCCTTGCTCACCGAATACTACGATCCAATGTATGAGCATCAACGGGCTGGTAAAGCCTCCCGGATCATTTTTTCAGGTGACCGTGAGGCAGTGACGCGTCACCTTAAACAACAGGGCTATTGATCATGCAGGCTGATCTCGAGCGACTGCGTCTCGAACAAAACAAACTTTCAAAGCGACTCATGCGCGAAACGGGTCGAGCGATTGCTGACTTTAATATGATTGAAGCCGGTGATCGTGTGATGGTCTGTGTCTCTGGAGGCAAAGACTCCTTCGGCATGCTCGATATTTTGATGACCTTGCGCAGTCGTGCGCCGATTGATTTTGACATCATCGCCGT
>JBIKOQ010000293.1:0-3311 GCA_044357955.1 Burkholderiaceae bacterium
TAAACCCGCGCGCAAGCCGAGGCAGCCTCGCGCAGCAAAGAGTGCGGAAAGCTCACAATCTGAATCTCATCAAACTGAAACGCAAGTCGTTGACAGCACAAAATCGGTGAGCGTTGTAGAGGCTACCGTTTCAACTGTCGCGGCGGCTTTCGTTCCGAATGCGCCCGACAATGTGATTGTGCAAGGTGAGCCAAGTGCGCCAAGTGCGCGCGCCGAGGGCGAGGCATCTTTAGACGGGTCTAGTGTTTCATCTAAGCCTCGGGGACGAAAACTTCGTACGCCCTTTCGCCGACGCCGTAGTGATGCGCCCGAGGTGAGTCGACAGCCTGAAGAATCTGGCAACGCGGTACGCGCAGATTTCGTATCGTTTGACGAAGACGCAAGAGATGTCGCCGATTTCGGTGACCCTGTCGAGGCTGAAAAAGAAGCTGAAGAGGCGCTTTCTTATTTGCGTCAGGCCGAACGGATTGAGCAACGACTCAACAAGTATTTAAACAGTGACGTGTTGATGCCTAAACTTCACAAGGTGTTGGCAGATGCCGGTATCGGCTCGCGTCGCGAAATGGAAGAACTGATCATCGCCGGACGCGTATCCGTCAATGGCGAACCTGCTCATATCGGTCAACGCGTTGGCGCTAATGACGCTGTGCGTGTCAATGGCAAACCCATCACCCGAACCAACACAAAAAAGCCACCGCGCGTGATTCTCTATCACAAGCCCGCTGGTGAAATCGTGAGTCACGATGATCCTGACGGACGCGCCAATGTTTTTTCTCGCCTGCCTAAAATGAAGGTGGGGAAATGGCTCTCTATTGGCCGTCTTGATCTCAATACAGAAGGTTTGCTGATTTTTACAACGTCGGGTGATCTCTCTAATCGCTTGTTGCATCCCCGCTATGGTAATGAACGCGAGTACGCGGTTCGCGTGCTCGGCGAGCTCGGTCCCGAACAACGCCAGTCTTTGCTGGACGGTGTGATCCTCGATGATGGTCCTGCCAGTTTTGGCATGATCGAATTCATTGGTGGCGAGGGCAGTAACCGATGGTATCGCGTGACCTTGAATGAAGGTCGAAATCGTGAAGTTCGCCGTATGTTTGAATCTGTGGGCCTGACAGTGAGTCGCTTGATTCGTACGCGTTTTGGCGACATTGTTCTTCCCACTACGCTGCGTCGCGGTCGCTGGGAAGAACTTGACTCCAAACTTGTATCGGCGCTGATGGTTCAAGTTGGCTTGTTGCGCGATGATGACTCGACGGAGGGGCGCTCCGGTCAACCCAAGCAGCCGGTTTCGCATGACAGCGCCTTGCCACCTGGTTTTGGTACGCTGGACAGAAATGGGACGCATGGTGCCAAAATGGGACGGCGCGGCAACGTTCAAGGTGGCCGCTCCGGAAAACCCGGACCCTTTGTGCACCCGACTGAACGCGCACCTGCTGCGCTGACAGTGGGTGGCGGTTATGCCAACGGTCATCCCCAAGGGGGGCAGGGCGTTGGTCGAGGAGGAGGCCGTGGCAAACCTTCCGGGCCACAGAGTCCTGGATCGCGCGGTCCAGGCACAAGTCCAGGGGGCAACAAAAAAGGGCCGAAAGCTGCGGCGCGTCCCGGGCGCCCTAGTCGTCCTGGCAATCGGGGTCCTCAGGGATCTGGTGCGCAAGTGAATCCAGATTCTCCAGCTCCGCGCGAATTTGTGCCGGGTATGGCTTCTGAGCAAGGGCGGAATTTCAATCGCGAGCCTGGCCAAGGGCGTCCTCGAGGCCCAGGCGCTGCGGCTGGCCCAGGAGGACAGGGGCGTCCTCCAAAGCAAGGTGGTCGAGGCCCAGGCAAGCCCGGCGGTCGCGCCAAGCAGGGGCAGCCCGGGAGTGCAGGTGGTTCTGCGCCCAAGGGCGATGATTGGCAGCCTCGAGGCGCTTCCGCACATGAGTCTCGTCTCGGATTTACAAAAACATCGCGTGGTAACCGCTAAGCTTCTTACATTAAATATCTCTTAATGGGTATGGGGAAAAGGTCTTTTCTTTTGTATTAATGTGACGTAAATCGTTGCTGCAATAAGAATTTTTTCCCTGTTCATGCTAGAATTTAGGGCTATCGAGCATTGACATTGTCGGCTTGACATTGTCAGCTCATGTTAGTCCGCCCGCGGGCGAGGTAACTTTTTTGTTGTAAACGGGCTGTCTTCAGCCCTTTTTTTTTGGACGTATGGCAGATCTTTTTACAATTTCGCAGCAGGCTTTAGCCTCGATGGATGTCGAGTTTGTCGATATTGAACGCGCAGCGCTTGGCCTTTTGCGTGTCACGATTGATCGGCCCGAAGGGATTCGCATCGAAGACTGCGAACAAGTTTCAAAACATTTATCGCGTGTTTTCGAGGTTGAAAATATTGATTATCGTAGGCTCGAGGTCGGTTCGCCAGGTGTCGATCGACCTTTAAAAACGGAAGCGGATTTCAAACGCTTTGTTGGAGAGCGTGTTGAGGTCAAGCTGCGCGAGGCTGTCGACAATCAAAAGGTTTTTTCAGGTGAGTTGGTTGATCTAAGTGGGTCCACCGGCATTGCGGGTACCGAGGCAGTTTTGCCTTTCGGTATTGAGTTTGAGGCAAAAAAGGGCGAGATACGGCAGGTGGCATTTGCGTTTTCGGACGTAGAGCGCGCCAAGCTTAATCCCGTTCTGGATTTCAAGGGCAAAAAGCGATGAGTCGCGAAATTCTTCTGTTAGTAGACGCGTTGGCGCGTGAAAAAAACGTGACGCGAGACGTCGTGTTCGACGCACTCGAAGGTGCTTTGGCTTCGGCTATGAAAAAGCGCTTTAAAGAGGACGCCGATATTCGCGTCTCCGTGAACCGGACAACCGGAGATCACGATGGATTTCGTCGCTGGTTGGTCGTTCCCGACGAACTTGGCCTCCAAGAGCCTGATCAGCAAGAGATGCTCTCTGATGCGCGCGAAATTGTCTCCGATATTGAGGTCGGTGAATTCATCGAAGAAGCACTCGAGCCCATCGAGTTCGGACGTATCGGCGCGCAGGCTGCCAAGCAGGCGATCCTGCAGCGCATTCGCGACGCAGAACGCGAGCAGATTCTCAATGATTTTCTTGACCGTGGCGAAATGATCGTGTCTGGGTCCATCAAGAGGATGGACAAAGGCGATGTGATCGTAGAGACGGGCAAGATCGAAGCGCGGCTTCCGCGCAGCGAAATGATTCCCAAGGAAAATTTACGCGTCGGTGATCGTGTGCGCGCTTGGGTCCTGAAGGTCGACCGCACCGCGCGTGGTCAACAAGTCATCTTATCTCGCACTGCGCCTGATTTCATTCGT
>JBIKOQ010000294.1:0-3297 GCA_044357955.1 Burkholderiaceae bacterium
CTCACAACCGAAGGGGTGTCGCGGATAATACTGACGCGCATTCTCGATGCGACTGAGTTGTTTTTCACTCCAACAGAAAGTGAAATTAAAAAAATACCGCTCCTTCAAGGAAAAAAAGTACTGAGCTTGGTGGATCAAGATATCGCTGCTCAGGCGCCAGCCGTCATGCGCGGATTTGAGCGCGCGACGCATAGTTTGTCGGCAGAGTGGTGCGGTATCCAAACATTGCCAAGCACCTCGAAATCTTTCCTGGCCAGTCTTGATGCGGATATTGTTGTCTTGCGTACCCAAGCCAGTGGCGCGCCTTATTTAATTGCACAACATGTTGGACCGCATGTTCATATCATCAATGCGGGGGACGGCAGCCATGCTGATCCGACGCGCGCCTTGATGGATATGTACACGATTCGTCGCGTTAAAAAAGACTTTGCGCATCTCACTGTGGTGCTGGTGGGAGCCGTATTACATTCGCGTCAAGCGCGTTCCTGTATTCATGCGCTGACGACCTTGTGTGTTGCCGAAGTCCGCGTGGTCGCGCCCTTGACATTGTTGCCCGAGGGGCTCGCGCAGTTGGGTGTGCGTGCATTCACGGATTTGGCGCTGGGGCTACAAAACGCCGACGTTGTTATCATGCTGGATCACGAGCCTGGCGAGACTGACCATACCTACATCCCTTCGGTTCAAGAGTATGTCAAATGCTATGGGCTGATTGAGGAAAAACTGGCTGATGCCCAAGATGATTGTTTGGTTCTGGGTGGACAGGCTCAACGTGTCGAGCAAGAGACCACAGGTATCGCGGTGCGCATGGCAGTGATGAGTCTTGTTGTGGGGGTTTCGGCATGAGACTGCATATTCGGCAGGGTCGGGTCATCGATCCTGCCAATGGCATTGATGCGCACGCGGATGTCTGTATTGCCGAGGGCGTGATTGTCTCCGTGGGGGCAGTTCCAGAGAGCTTCGTTGCCGAAAAAGTCCTTGATGCCTCCGGCATGCTGGTGCTGCCTGGCTTAGTGGATCTGTCTGCCCGTGTGGGGCCGTCGGACGATGCCTCGGGTGCTGCCTTGGCCGGGGGTGTGACCAGCCTCGTGCAGCCACCTCAGACACTGTTGAATGATGCGCGCGAGCCACAGGCCAGGGTTTACTCCCTAGGTGCTCTCACGGTAGATTTGAAAGGGCAAGCCTTGACCGAAATGGTGAAGCTGTCCCAAGCGGGCTGTGTGGGGTTTTCACAGGGTAATACGCCTGTGCAAGATACTGCGGTACTTTTGCGTGCGATGCAATATGCAAAATCGTTTGACTTTGCGGTGTGGTTGCGACCTCAAGACGCATGGTTGTCGCGGGGCGGTGTCGTCGCGAAAGGTGCGTATGCTTCGCGCCTGGGTTTGACGGGGATTCCTGTCGAGGCCGAGACAATTGCGTTACAGACCTTGCTGTCGTTACAACGGATCACTGAGGTGCGCATGCATCTTTGTCGTTTATCGAGTGCCGAGGCGATCAACATGGTGCGTGCAGCTAAAAAAGAAGGGCGGCCCATCACTTGCGACGTGGCGGCCAATCAGGTGCATCTCACCGATATCGATATCGGTTATTACGATAGTCATTTTCGGCTTGACCCTCCTTTGCGTGGTCAGCGTGATCGCGACGCGATTCGATTTGGACTGTTGGATGGCACGATTGATGCAGTGTGCTCGGATCACACCCCACTGACAGAGTTGGAAAAAAATCTGAGCTTTGTTGATGCGGTGCCGGGAGCGATGGGTGTGGAGTTGTTGCTCTCACTGACGCTAAAGTGGGCACAAGAAGAGCGTGTGCCCTTGCGAGACGCGCTTAAACTGGTCACGTATGCACCGGGTCAGGTATTGGGTCAAAGTGCCGGATGGTCTGTTTTCCCGGGCCGTCTTACCGTTGGCGCACCTGCGGATGTGTGTGTCGTGGATCCTGAGGAATATTGGTTAGTGTGCCGTGAAAACATTGTTACGGCCAGTCAATGCACGCCCTTTTTAGGTCGTGAGTTGCCCGGGCGTGTGCTGGCTACGGTGCTTCGCGGTGATCTTGTTTGGGAGCGATCTCGTTGAACGTATTCCGTTTCCTTTTAAGAGCCTCGTTGGCATTGACTTGGGTGTTGTGTGGCTTGTTAACGCTTGTGATGATTTTTCCGCTGGCTGGGCACAAAGGTCGGTTAGCGCTCAAGCGCAACTGGTCAGGTGTGCTTTTGCTATTGTGTGGTGTGCGAGTGTCTTACTCAGGCGAGCCTTTGCGCGAGGGACCGGCACTTTGGGTGATCAACCATGTGTCCTGGCTCGATATTTTCGCAATCAACCATGCGCGCGCCGCTGTGTTCATTGCAAAGAGCGAAATTCGTCGCTGGCCATTGCTAGGTTGGTTAGTGGCCGGAGCGGATACAATTTTTATCGAACGCGCTTCGCGCCATGCCGTGCAAAAAGTCGCTCGTGCGATGCAGGATAAGTTTGAGCTTGGGCAGGTGGTGGGTCTATTTCCAGAGGGAACAACGTCTCAGGGTTTCGATTTGTTGCCCTTTTATGCCAATCTTTTTGAGCCTGCTCGGCGTGCAAATGTTCCGATACAACCCGTAGCCTTATTGTTTTTCCACCACGAAAAACGTAGTGATTTCGCGGCCTTTGTGGGCGATCAGACTCTGCTGCAAAACTTGTGGAAAGTCTTGGGTGGAACAGGTGTCCGGATTGAGGTGGCTTTTTTGGCGCCGATCTGGGTGCCGGATGGTGAACATGCACCGGCGCGTGCAGCACTCGGGACGCGAGCTCACCAGGTGATCAAGGACGTGGTGTTGAGGCGCTAGACCCCACGCCAGTCTCCTGTTCGCGGGGTTCATTCAATCAGCAGCTTTGACAGAGAGGGTGCGCACGTAGGCGTGAATAAACGCCGAGTGCGTTATGTGCAAAGATCTTCTTTTTCTGCGCGCTATCCGCAGAAGGGGACGCGTCGATATAGCGACGTGTGTCGTCAAAATAAAAGTTGGTGAGCGGATCAATGCCTTGAACGGCGCCAACGGTTTCGGACGCGAACAAAATATTTTTGTTGGGTACGACACGCAGCAATAGATCAATACCGGGTTGATGGTACACGCACGTATCAAAAAACACGTTATTGAGTACTTTTTCTTCGAGCGAGGAGATCCCCATGTCGAGCGCCATACCGCGATAACGACCCCAGTGATAGGGTGCCGCTCCACCACCGTGCGGAATAATGAACTTGAGCGTCGGGAAATCCTTGAAAATATCCGAGGTCATAAACTGTACAAAGGCGGTCGTGTCGCCA
>JBIKOQ010000295.1:0-3281 GCA_044357955.1 Burkholderiaceae bacterium
TTCGATTGCGAGTCCCCATTCAGAAGATAAAGTCTTTCTCACGAACAGCGAGAAAACTTTATTGGTGGGTCTGGCCCAGGCTTCGAATTATGTGCTTGAAACTGAAGTGATTTGTGAAATGCTGAGTCAGCGTCCCGATGTTGATGACATCGGAAAACGTGCACTCGAGAGTCTTGTCAGCCGATTGCGTAAGAAACTGTCCTCTTTGTGCCCCGAGGGTGCGGAGCCTGCTCTCAAGGCTGTCTGGGGTGTTGGCTATCAGCTTTGTATTCCCATTGAGATTCGGCCTTAGTCGCTCAGTGGATCGACTGAGTGGATCGACTTAGTGGATCAATTTTCCCGAGCCAGGCACTAAAGGTTGAAAGAGCAAAGCCGAATCCACGCCATCAAAAAGATAAGGCTGGCCACAGAATTCGCAAGCGACTTCGATTTTTCCTTGCGTCTCCAGGATGTCTTGTACTTCGTCTCGACCAAGCATTTTCAACATGTCCGCTACGCGCTCACGTGTACAGGAACATTGCCATGCGATGGGCTTAGCTTCGAATATGAGCAGCAACTCTTCCCAAAACAGTCTGTGTAAGAGCTCGTCCTGAGTGACTTCCAGCATTTCTTTTGTTGTGAGGGTTTCCGCCAATCGCTGTGTGCGATGCCATGTTTCTTGGGCAGACGAGACCTCAGCTTGCTGATTGCCACCCTGAAGCGGTAGACGCTGGAGTAAAAGTCCGGTGCAATGGTCAGTATCTGCAGCCAGCCAGATCCGAGTGTCTAGCTGTTCAGAACGCATCATGTATTGTTCGAGCGCTTGGGCGATAGAGTCACCTTCGAGTGGAACGATCCCTTGATAGGCTTGACGACCGAGTGTGTTTTTAGGTGGGTCGAGCACAACGATAAATTTGGCAGTGCCACCTGGATTGAGCAGAGCTTGCAGGTCACGCTGTATGGGTAAGGGACGATCGCGCAGCTTGACTGTGGCGCGAATGCTCATGTCTGCCCTGCACTCAACCACCATCAAGGCGATGGTGCCATCACCTTGGAGCTGAAGCAAAAGTGAACCATCGAACTTGAGTGTTGCGGCAAGCAATGTTGAAGCCGCGACCAACTCACCCAGCAGTGCGGCCACAGAGGGAGGGTAACTGTGATGGGCCTGCGCCGCCTGCCATGCATGATGCATATGAACAGACTCGATACGAACGCTACGGTCTTCGGAGAGGAATTTTTTAAGTTGATCTGACATAAGGGCCGATGAAAAGTTTCAGCCTAGACGCTTAAGTTGTTGGCGATACATTTGACCACGTGCGGCATAGTGTTCAATATTGTGACGGATTTGTGCGATTTCTTCGTCGCCCAAGGTGCGAACAATTTTGCCCACCCCGATGACAAGACTACCATCCGGAATTTCTCGGCCTTCGGGCACAATGGCGCCTGCACCGATTAGACAGTTGCGACCAATGCGCGCATGATTGAGCACGATCGCTTGCATGCCGACGAGTGAGCCTGTGCCGATCGAGCAACCATGCAGCATCGCTTGATGTCCAACGGTGACGTACTCGGCAATCGTCAGAGGCGCATCCTCGTCCGAGTGCAACACACTGCCTTCCTGAACATTGCTGTGATGACCGATGTCGATCAGAGTATTGTCCCCGCGGATACTGACATTGGCCCAAATGCTTGCGTGTGCGCCCACCACGACATCACCAATAATGTCGGCAGAGTCAAAAATAAAAGCAGTCGGATCAATGCGTGGGGTGAGTGCGCCCAGTTGATAAATCGCCATGTGATTCAACATCCATAAAAGCGTTGAGGAATGGCCTAAGTTTACTCTGTCGGCGTCATGATGCGCGATTGCGAGACTTGCGTCCTTCATGCCAAACAAAACCGTCCGAGTCGATGCGCGCGAGCTCGCCAGTTCTCCACCATTCTGGTGTGGCGGTCATGTTTCCTTCGTTGTCTGTCCGCCACAACCGAAGTGGTATAGCGGGATCGGTATGTCCGTAGTGGTCTCGTCGATTGACGGCGAGTTCGCCAATCTCCCCTGAGGGAGACTCTGAGCCATCTTCATTCAGTACGGAGATTCGATGACCTGGAAAAATTTTGCCAAGACTCCCTGCTCGACCAGTCCATTTTTGATGACTGTCGCCGATCAGAGCTGGCATTTCCGAAGTCCCGAATAGCTGATTGAGCTTGAAGCCAAAGTGTTTTTCTGACCATTGGGCGAGTGCTTCATCTAAGGGCTCATCGACGATCGCGACACTGCGTAGGCGCGCAGGCTTGAGCTCAGAGAGAGCATTGAGCTTAAATTGACGAAGCAGCGCACTTGGCACCAGAGCGTGACTGACTGGATAGCGTTCAAGCAATTGTTGCGCCAGACCTGGAGTGGTCGCACCGCGCACGCCCAAGACGGCTCGACCAAAATAGAGTGCGGGAAGAACAGCACACAGCAAGGCGCTCGGATTTCCCCAATCCAACGGTGTCCAAAACACTTCAGCGCCTTGAGGAAACCAGTGTTGAGAGGCGACAAAGCCAGGCAGGGCGCCAAGAAGAGCCTGATGCGCGAGCAAGGTGCCGCGCACGGGTTGTCCGGCATCGTTGCTGTAAAGCAGCAACGCGGGATCTTCTGCGCGTGTCACGATCGGCTTAAAGATCTCGGGTTGTCGCGTCATAAGACTGCGCCAAGGTAATAAACGATCATCTTCAACCCCTACGCTGACGACTTGGGTCAGTTTCGAGCATCGTGACAAAATCCCGAGAAGATGAGGTGCTGCCTCAGGACCGACTATAGCGACGCGGGTTTCAGAGTCACGCAGACGATATTCAAGGGCTTTGGGCGCCAAGTTACTCCCGAGGGGCATGGCAACTGCCCCAACGCTAAATGCACCTAGTTGAGCGACAACGGCTTCAGGACTTTGTCCAAGGATGGTTGCGACCCGATCGCCTGGCTTGACCCCCATACGTGTGAGCGCATTCGCAAACTGATTCGTTGCTGCGCCAAGGCGTTCATAGGTCCAGATATCTCGGTTTCCAGCACCATCCTCAAAAAACAGGGCGATTCGACGTGCATCGGCTGAGCTTTGTGCCCAGCGATGGCAGCATTGCTCACCAATATTGAAATTGGTTGGCACTTGCCAGTGCAAGGATTCACAGAGTGACGCGTATTGGTCCAACATACCTTTGGGATGGGTAAACGATGCAATGCTCGCTAGCATGGCTTACCAGAGCATTTGACGCAACACCGGCGAGTGTTGAGAAGCTGAAACTAAGGGTTTTTACTAGGCTGAATGTGG
>JBIKOQ010000296.1:0-3277 GCA_044357955.1 Burkholderiaceae bacterium
TGGCGCGAGGCAAAATCTATCTTGCCAATAAACGTCGCGAGTCGATCCCGGACTATTGGGCGGTTGATGCGCGCGGTCGACCCACGACGGATCCCAAAGAAGCCTTGGAGGGCTTTATCCTGCCGATGGCGGGCCATAAGGGCTATGTGATGGGTGTGATGGTGGATATTTTGTCTGGCGTCCTATCAGGCAGCCAGTTTCTAGATACAGTGCATGGACCCTACGATCCGACCAACCGTAGCGGTGCGGGTCACTTTATGGTGGCGATGAATGTTGCAGCGTTTCAACCACTGAGCGAGTTTGAACAACGTATCGATACTTACATCCGCTCTTTAAAAGATGTCCCTCTGGCCGAAGGACATGCACAGGTTTACTACCCAGGAGAGATGGAAAAATTAGCCGATATTCAAAATCGAAAACAGGGTCTGCTATTGCCAGAAGATACGCTGTCAGATGTACTGCGTGTGGCCAAACATGCGGGTGTGTTGTAAGTAAAAAAATATTCTAAAAGTGATTGTTTAATCATAAACAAAGGGGCGTAGATAATGGAATTTAGTATTCAACACGCGAAGGACAAGCCTTTCACGCATGATGGTTTACGAGAATATTTTGATTATCGTGATCTCGGGATCTTTGATTCGACTAAAGGGGCTGCAGTGATGCATGTCATCCGAGCGACCAAAGGCTGCAATGCAACGGGGGAGTGGCATCGCCACGAACTGAATTTCCAATTCGTTTATGTGCTCAAGGGTTGGGCGATTTTCGAGTACGAGGGTCATGGCGAACACAAACTTGTCGAGGGTACGTGTGTGCATCAGCCACCCAATATCCGTCATCGTGAGATCTGTCATTCGGATGATTTTGAAGTGCTTGAAATTGTATTGCCTGGAATATTCAAGACGGTTACGCTTTGAGTTTGACGCGTCGTCGTTGGCTGGGCGCCATAAGTGGCGTTGGCATGATGGGTGCAACGGGAGTGACCGGAGTGATGGGTTATTCCGGATGGAGTTCGGCACAAGTTCGCAACGAGGCGACAGAGGCGAAAAACACCAAAGACGCAATCAAGCCGTCTGATCCCCCTGTCGCAACGATCATCCATTCAAAAACAGGCCGGGCGATTAAGCTGCGTATCCGCCTGCCGGCGCGGATAGCCCCGACAGGATTGATTCTCTATTCGCCTGGTTTAGGTAGCGGAATTTCCAATGGCCAAGCATGGTGTGAGGCTTGGCGCCAAGCGGGTTATTTGGTGGTGACCTTAGCGCATCCGTTGACAGATGATTCTATTTGGCGCACGAGCGACAGGCAAAGCTTCAAAACCAATATGCAATTAGCGCTCGCCGGACCACAATATGGTTTGCGCGTATCCGACTGCAGCTTCGTGTTGGATCATTGTCTAAAGTCTGCCGAACTCTCGCCTTATATAGATCCCGCCAGAGTGGGTTTAGCGGGTCACTCTTATGGCGCGCTGACTGCGCAGACGATCGCGGGCCAGCCCCTTGGCGCCAATAGCATGCGCGATCCCCGGATCAAAGCGGTGATCGCATTTTCACCGGGAGCGACCTCGCTCGAGCGGGCGCGCTCCATGTCCCAGGTCCCGATTCCTTTTTTTTGCATCACGGGCGATCACGATCAGTTTGTGACCTTTAAAAAGGATGGGGAGGCGATCAAGCTCGGCGTAAGCCTCGCAAACCGGGAGTTAGTCTATGCCAACTTGCCTGCAGGAAAAAAGCTTCAACTCAAGTTACGCGATGCCGATCACATGAGTTTTGCGGGCGAATCTGTTGATGCACTGCGCTTCAGTCGCGATATCAAGGTCACTGAATCAGGCCATCACGCGCTTTGGGGTCAGGTGAGCCGGATGACAACCGCTTTTTGGGAATATTATTTGGCGATATCGGGTCATTCCGTGCCTTTGACGCAAGAGGCTTTCGAGGTACGTTTGCGTACCATGCTCAGCCCCGGCGACGAATTAAAGTTTGGTTAAGCAGTTTTGACCAAACACACGACTAAATTGCTTTATTCTTATCGATTGTCCTCATTAAAAAATTTAACGTAGAGACTCATCATGAAAATTATTGTGCTGCCAGGGGATGGCATTGGCGTCGAAACAGTATCCGTCGCGGTCGATGCGCTTGAGTTTATTTCCAAAAAATTCAAGCTTGACTTGTCTTTAAAACATGATATCGCAGGTCACGAAAGTCTCAAAAAATACGGCACCACCATCCATTCTGGGCTGCTAGAGTCCGTAAAAAATGCCGATGGTCTGATTTTGGGACCGATGTCCACCTACGACTTCAAGGATGAAGCCAAGGGCGAGATCAACCCTTCGAAATTTTTCCGCAAGAGTCTCGATCTCTTTGCGAACATTCGGCCCGCCAAGACTTTTCCGGGATGCGGTACGCCTCACAAACCCTTGGATCTTGTCGTCGTGCGTGAAAATACCGAAGGCTTTTATGCGGATCGCAACATCGAGTCTGGTGGCAGCGAAATGCTCATCACCTCGGATGTTGTCGTTTCTTTGCGTCGCATCACGCGCCAGTGTTGCGAACGTATCGCTCGCGCGGCATTTGAGCTTGCGATGACCCGCAGAAAGCATGTCACCGTGGTGCACAAAGCGAACGTGCTGCGTCTCGGTGATGGTATGTTTATCGATTCCTGTCGTTTGATCGGCCAAGAGTTCCCCGAGGTGCAGATCGAAGAAATCATCGTCGATGCGATGATGGCGCATGTCGTGCGCACCCCTGAGCGGTATGACGTGTTGGTCACGACCAATATGTTTGGAGACATTTTGTCCGATCTGACAGCCGAGCTTTCCGGCAGTCTGGGGATGGCGGGCTCGATCAATGCTGGGATCAACTACGCCATGGCGCAAGCTGCCCACGGTTCGGCGCCCGATATCGCAGGCAAAAACCTCGCCAATCCCTTTTCTCAGATCTGGTCCGTCGCCATGCTTCTGAATTGGTATGGTCAGCGTCAAAACAAGCCCCAGTTCGTGATCGCTTCGCAGGTGATGGAAACTGCGATGGCCCAAGCTATCGCCGCCGGTGAATCAACCAAAGATATTGGTGGCAAGCTTGGCACCAAAGAGACCGGACAAGCTTTGCTTGAGCGCTTGGCCAAGGCATAAACGACCGCCTCGAGAGACCCCTAGGCGCGCAGGCCAATCCTGGGGCATCCTTTGTGCTATGGTAACGCGCACCGCTTTATCCTGTTGGATGGAATCCCTCAGGTTGTTAAAAAGACAAGGAATGACTGCAATGACCGCCAATACATTTAA
>JBIKOQ010000297.1:0-3275 GCA_044357955.1 Burkholderiaceae bacterium
TGGCGTCTGTCGACACGCAGGTCGCCAAAGAAGCCCACAAGATCTTCACCAAGCAGGGTTTGAAGATTCAAATGGGTGTCAAACTCGGTGAGATTAAGTCTACGGCCAAGCAAGTGACCGTCCCCTACACGGATGCGTCTGGCGCAGAGCAGAAACTCGTGGTCGACAAGCTGATTGTTTCGATTGGTCGCGTGCCTTACACCGGCGGCTTAAATGCGGATGCTGTGGGCCTGAAACTCGACGAACGCGGCTTTGTCGTGGTCGATGCAGATTGCAAAACCAACTTATCTAATGTGTGGGCGGTGGGTGATGTGGTGCGTGGTCCCATGCTGGCCCATAAAGCCGAAGAAGAGGGCGTTGCGGTTGCTGAGCGCATTGGTGGACAGCATGGCCATGTCAATTTTGACACCATCCCTTGGGTCATCTATACCTCTCCCGAGATTTCATGGGTCGGTCAGACCGAGCAGCAACTCAAGGCCTCTGGACGTGCTTATAAATCGGGCAGCTTCCCCTTCTTGGCCAATGGTCGTGCTCGTGCTTTAGGGGATACCACTGGTTTCGTCAAAATTTTGGCGGATGCGGCCACTGATGAGGTTTTGGGTGTGCACATCATCGGGCCGATGGCTTCCGAGTTGATCGCCGAAGCCGTGACCATCATGGAATTCCGTGGTGCAGCCGAAGATATCGCTCGCATTTGTCATGCACACCCGACGTTGTCGGAGTCCATGAAAGAAGCAGCGTTGGCGGTTGATAAGCGCACTCTCAATTTCTGAGGCACTCGCGTGCAACACTCTTGAACGTTCTTCAATATTACGAGAGCAGTCTGGCTGAACGCGGTTATCAGCCAGACCCCGCTCAACGCATCGCTATCGCGCGTTTGCAAAAGTACTTTGACGACTGGATCACGTTTAAAGGTGATCGCTCCAGTGCCGTCAAACGCCTGTTCAAACGCCCTGAAGTGCCCAGAGGGGTTTATCTTTGGGGAGGTGTCGGACGGGGGAAAAGCTTTTTGATGGATGCGTTTTACGCGACTGTGCCCGTTCAGCGTAAAACCCGTTTGCATTTTCACGAATTCATGCGCAGCGTGCATCGCCAGCTTGACGAAGTCAAAGGCATGCAGGACCCGCTCGACGAGGTGGCCAAGCGTATCTCCAAGCGCTATCGCCTCATTTGCTTCGACGAGTTCCATGTCTCGGATGTGGCCGATGCCATGATTTTGTATCGGCTATTACTCAAGTTTTTTGAGCATGGCACGTCTTTTGTCATGACCTCCAACTACGAGCCTTCGCTGCTTTATCCCGATGGTCTGCATCGCGATCGTATTTTGCCTGCGATTGCTTTGCTCAAAGATCGCATGGATATTTTGAACGTGGATGCGGGCATAGACTATCGCCGTCGTACACTCGAGCAGGTCAAGTGCTATCACACACCTCTTGGCGTACAAGCTGATCAGGCCTTACAAGAAGCCTTTGTCCAACTGTCTGATACGCCACCGCAAGATCCGGTTTTATTGATCGAGCATCGTGAGATCACGGCTAAAAAGCGCGCGGGTAGTGTGGTCTGGTTTGATTTTGCAACATTATGCGGTGGACCACGTTCGCAAAATGATTATCTTGAGATCGCCAGCCGATTTCACGCAGTGATTCTCTCAGACGTCCCCAAGATGGGACCGAAACATGCCTCTGAGGCCAGGAGATTCACTTGGCTGATCGATGTTTTCTATGATCACAAGGTCAAATTGATTATGTCTTCCGAGTGTGAGCCAGAGGAAATCTATACCTCTGGTCCCATGTCTAACGAGTTTCATCGCACTGTTTCCCGCATCTTAGAGATGCAGTCCAAGGAGTATCTGGATTCCGAACAGCGTGACACCGTCAGTCTCTAAGGTCAATATCATGAATACGCGCGTTCTCACCGGCATTACGACGTCGGGCACCCCTCATCTGGGCAACTATGTTGGCGCGATTCGTCCCGCGATTCAAGCGAGCCTCGAAAAAAATGTCGATGCATTTTTCTTTTTGGCGGACTATCACGCATTGATTAAGTGCGAGGATGCGGACCGTATTGCGCGTTCGCGCTTGGAGATTGCTGCAACGTGGCTGGCCTCGGGGCTTGATCCAGAGCGCGTGACTTTTTATCGACAGTCCGATGTGCCAGAAATTCCTGAGCTGTGTTGGATGCTGACATGTGTGACAGCCAAGGGTCTGATGAATCGTGCGCATGCCTACAAGGCCTCGGTCGACCAGAACGTTGCCAAGAATGTGGAGCCTGACGATGGCATCAATATGGGTTTGTTTTCTTATCCCATTCTGATGGCGGCCGATATTTTGATGTTCAATGCACACAAGGTGCCTGTGGGTCGTGATCAGACTCAGCATCTTGAGATGGCACGTGACATTGCCCAGAGATTCAATCATTTGTATGGACAAGGTAAAGACTTTTTCGTATTGCCTGAGGCCGTGATTGCAGAAGATGTGGCGACCTTGCCAGGTTTGGATGGTCGCAAAATGTCCAAAAGCTACAACAATACCGTACCGTTGTTTGAAGGAGGCGCGCGGGCACTCAAGTCAGCCGTTGCCAAGATCGTCACAGACTCACGCGGACCCGGTGAACCCAAGGATGCAGACGCTTCGCATCTTTATCTCATCTACAAAGCCTTTGCCGAGCAGTCTGAGACCGCTGCATTTCGTGAGGCTCTTGCGGCTGGAATGGGCTGGGGTGATGCTAAACAGACATTGTGTGAACGCATTGAGCGAGAGCTTGCGCCGATGCGCGACAACTATGAATCTTTGATGGCCAACCCTAATCGCATCGAAGAAATCCTTCAAGAGGGCGCTCGTAAAGCGCGTGCGATTGCGACGCCTTTTATTCACGACTTAAGGCAAGCTGTCGGTTTGCGCACGCTTGCGACTCAGGCGGTTAAAAGTTCGACCAAGCAGTCCAAAGCGGGTGGTAAAGGTGCTCGTTTTGTGAGCTTCCGAGATGATGCGGGACAATTTCGCTTTCGCTTCCTCGGTTTGGATGGTGAAGAGCTTTTTTCCTCGGTGGCTTTTGCAGATCCTAAAATGGCCGGTGCTGCCATGCGTGCATTGCAAAGCGGCGATCTCGATGCCATGCTCACACTCCAAGGCGAGCTAGATTTTAGCTTGACGCTAGAGGGCGCTGTGGTGGCCTCTGGATTAAAAAGCACCTCAAACGCTGAGCGTGCTGAGCGCATTGAGGTGCTGCGTGCGAGTTTACGACCCGCTGAGTGAGTGCAGTTTTTACGCTTGAGT
>JBIKOQ010000298.1:0-3271 GCA_044357955.1 Burkholderiaceae bacterium
GTTCATCCGCTACATGCACTCGACAGGCGCGTCGATGTTCTTTGTCGTCGTTTATCTTCACATGACGCGTGCACTGATTTACGGCTCGTACCGCAAACCGCGCGAACTCGTCTGGATTTTTGGTGTCGGCATTTTCTTGTGCCTGATGGCCGAAGCCTTTTTCGGCTACCTCCTTCCCTGGGGCCAGATGTCCTTCTGGGGTGCGCAGGTCATCGTGAATCTGTTCTCCGCGATCCCCTTCATCGGTCCTGAGTTGTCCATCTGGATTCGTGGCGACTACGTAGTGTCTGATGCAACGCTCAATCGCTTCTTTGCGTTCCATGTAATTGCGATTCCTCTGGTATTGCTTGGACTCGTGGCTGCACACGTGATCGCGCTCCACGAGGTTGGCTCAAACAACCCCGACGGTGTGGATATCAAAGCCAAAAAAGACAAGCATGGTCGCCCTCTGGATGGCATTCCTTTCCACCCTTTCTATACTGTTCATGACATTTTGGGTGTTACGGGCTTCTTCATCATTTTCATGGCGATTATCTTCTTTGCCCCGGAGATGGGTGGATACTTCCTGGAATTCAATAACTTCCTGCCCGCCGATCCCCTCAAGACACCGCTGCATATTGCCCCTGTCTGGTATTTCACGCCGTTTTACTCGATGCTGCGTGCGACTACCGACGACTTCACTTGGGTCCTTGCAGGCGCGTCTGTCTTGGCTGCGATTGTCATGTTCTTCAAGACCAAAGGTCTCGCTAAGCTCATCGTTCCAGTCGTATTGATCGTTGTTGCCGTCCTGCTGCGCGCAATTGACGCAAAGTTCTGGGGCGTGGTTGCCATGGGCGGCTCAGTTGTCTTGTTGTTTTTTCTACCCTGGCTTGACTACAGTCCAGTAAAGTCTATTCGTTATCGCCCAGACTGGCACAAAGTCTTGTACGGTATTTTCTTTGTAAACTTTATCGTGCTTGGCTACTTGGGTACGCAGGCTCCGACGGATATCTTTAACCTGATGTCGCAAATCGGAACACTGATTTATTTAGCGTTCTTCTTGTTGATGCCTGTCTGGAGTCGCCTTGGAACGTTCAAGCCTGTCCCCGACCGCGTCACGTTTCACGCACATTGAGCTTAACTTTATTTACGGAATGACCATGATCAAGAAGCTGCTTTGTGCTCTTGCCCTAGTGATCACATGCACCGGTGCTAATGCCGCAGGCGGGGACTTCCCGCTTGAGCGCGCGCCTGATCGCATCAACGACCTTGCTTCTCTCCAAAATGGTGCGAAGTTGTTTGTGAATTACTGCCTGAACTGTCATAGCGCTTCCGCGATGCGCTATAACAAACTCAAAGACATCGGTCTGACCGACCAACAAATCCGTGAAAGCTTGCTGTTCACGGGTGAAAAAGTCGGCGACCTGATGATGGGTTCAGTCTCTGTCAAGGACGGTAAAGTCTGGTTTGGTGCTGCCCCTCCAGATCTGTCCTTGATGGCACGCGCCAAATCCATTAATGCAGGTCCCACCGGCTCCGACTACATCTACACGTACATGCGTACGTTCTACCGCGATACGAGCAAAATCACTGGCTGGGACAACCTCGCTTTCCCAAGCGCTGGTATGCCACATGTTCTGTGGGAGCGTCAGGGTCCTCGCGAAATGTCCGTCATTACTACCCATAAAACTGTTGCTCAAGCAGGCAAGCCTGCTGGTTGGGAACGGATCGTAACGACCTATGACTCGGCCGGCTACGTGACCAACAAAGTCGAGGCCCTTGCAAACTACACCGGAAAGCCTAAGGTTGAGCATAAGTTCAAGCCCCTTGACCCACAACGTGCTGCCGCTTACGACCGCGACATGGCTGACCTAACTGGTTTTATGACTTGGATGTCTGAGCCTATTCAACAAAAACGTAAGCAGATCGGCGTTTGGGTATTGTTGTTCCTCGGTATCTTTTTTGTGATTGCCTGGCGCCTGAACGCTTCGTTCTGGAAGCACGTCAAGTAATGAGTTTTATTGGGGCCAGCGTCTGCTCGACGTAGACGCTGGCTTTTTGCTTTTATTATCCGCATCAATTTTTAGGACGGAAATCCATCATGATGGTCCTTTACTCCGGCACCACCTGCCCTTTCTCACATCGCTGCCGCTTTGTGTTGTTCGAAAAGGGCATGGATTTTGAAATCCGTGACATCGACTTGTTCAACAAGCCCGAAGATATCTCTGTCATGAATCCCTACGGCCAAGTTCCCATCTTGGTTGAGCGTGACCTAATTCTGTATGAATCAAACATCATCAACGAGTACATTGATGAGCGCTTTCCTCATCCCCAGTTGATGCCAGCTGATCCTGTGATGCGAGCGCGCACGCGTCTGTTTTTGTATAACTTCGAAAAAGAGCTGTTTATTCACGTCGCAGCCCTCGAAGATCGTGCCATCCGCGGTGACGAAAAGCGTCTCAACATTTCAAGAGCCGCAGTGCGTGACCGTTTGTCACAACTTGCGCCGTTACTCCTGAAAAATAAGTACATGCTGGGCGAAGAGTTTTCCATGCTGGATGTTGCGATGGCACCTCTCCTTTGGCGCCTTGACCACTACGGTATCGAGCTACCCAAAACTGCAGCACCTATACAAAAATACGGCGAGCGTATTTTTTCACGCCCCGCTTATATCGAAGCACTGACCCCTTCAGAAAAGGTCATGCGCCGTTAAGCGCTTCTCGTATGGCTGAAACCTCGACCAAACCGTACATGCTTCGTGCTTTGCACGAATGGTGTACGGACAATGGCTACACCCCCCAGATTGTTGTGCAGGTTGATGCCAACACTCTGGTACCACTCGCCCATGTTCGGGATGGTCAAATCACGCTCAATATTGGCGCGTTGGCTACGAATCGACTTGTCATTGGTAACGAAGCCATTGAGTTTCAAGCGCGCTTTAATGGCGTCACTGAAAATTTATATGTGCCGATCGCGGCAGTCAGCGCGATCTTTGCCCGGGAAACAGGGGCAGGCATGGGGTTTGAAGTTGAGCCTTCGATGCCTTCTGAATCCACCACGAACATCGCTTCGCATACTGTGTCGGACACCGATCTTTTGGTCACGCCGGATACTCAACCACCTACGGATAACAAGCGCCCAAAACTTTCTATCGTCAAATAATGGGTGACTCAAGAACGTTTTTAACAAATCATTTATAATTCCGTCCGTCGTTGAAGTTTTGGGTATAAAGCCCGATTGCCGGAGTAGCTCAGTTGGTAGAGCAGCTCACTTGTAATGAGAAGGTCGAGGG
>JBIKOQ010000301.1:0-3258 GCA_044357955.1 Burkholderiaceae bacterium
GATACCGCCACAGAGACATAAGTCGACGCGTGCATACTCAACCCCTCCTCTAGCCATCAACATTTGAAACTCATAGATGTTGGAGAAACGTTCACCTGTTGCAATAGGAACATGAATTTTTTCTGCGACACGTGCCATCGCGTCATTGCTCTCAGGACGAATCGGATCTTCAATGAACATCGGATGGGTATGCTCAATGCCGCGCGCGAAAACAATCGCCTCTGCAGGCGTCAAACGACGATGAATCTCTAGAAGCAAATCAACGCGATCACCTACCACCTCGCGCATGCGTTCTGTGTTCTCGATCGCATCTCGCATTTTCTTGATGTGTGTCTTGAAGTAAATCTGATCGTCGCCCTCATCCAGAAAAGGATTAAGGTGCCCAAATGCGTTAAAGCCGGCATTCATTTTGACTTGACACTCCACCAGCATTTTTTCAATCGTATTCTCGTAAATATGGCCATAGATACGCGCTTTGGTTCTCGCAGCGCCACCTAACAACTCATAAATAGGTACATTTAAAGCTTTGCCTTTGATGTCCCAAAGCGCCATATCAATGGCCGAGATCGCGGCATTTTCCGCTAGACCTTGAAAATAACTGAAGCGATGCATCACATTCCAGTGATGCTCGATAGGATATGGATCTTTGCCCTCCAGGTACTCGCCGAATCTCTTTATACATACCCCAGCGGCTTCAATATGTCCCCAGGTTCCGGCCTCCCCGTAGCCAGTAATACCTTCGTCCGTTTCAACCCGCACAAACATGAATTGACCCACATGCCAAGGCACCACTTTTATAATTTTCATATTGGTTCTCTTAAGTGTGACTAATGAATGATCTATTGAACTGAGGATTTTATAGTTAAATCCTGCTAACGATTCGCTTGATCTGTCATTCACACTATCCCGACCTGCTTGACTCCAGCACAGTCAGCACGACCGCCTCGGGTGTCATACCGAAATGTCGGTAAAGTTCATCTGCCGGACCTGATAATCCAAAGTCACTCATCCCGACAAATTTACCTCGGCTCCCAAGATATCGTTCCCAGCCAAATTTGACTGCTGCTTCTATCGCCACGGTTGTCGTTTCTGGACATAACACCTGATTTCTATAAGTCTCCGGCTGCGCATCAAATAATTCCCAGCATGGCATCGAAACCACGGCCGTAGATATGCCTTGAGCCTCTAACTGTTCGCGGGCTTTCAAGGCAATATCAACCTCAGAGCCAGTAGCAAGTAGGGTCACTTGTCGCGGCAAGGAACCCCCTTCAATCAACACATAGGCTCCACGTGAGGAAAGATTCGTTACCACAGAGTGCGTACGGAGATGAGGAAGCGCTTGTCTCGAAAAAATAAAAGATACTGGTCCTTGCTGATAAGAAAGCGCCACCTGCCAGCACTCTACGGCCTCAACCGCATCAGCGGGACGCATCACCAACATATGAGGCATGGCACGTAAAGACGCCAAAATCTCGACAGGCTGATGTGTCGGGCCATTTTTACCTATCCCGATCGAATCATGACTAAACACAAACTTCACAGGCAGCTTCATGAGGGCAGCGTTGCGCAAGGCAGGACGCATGTAATCTGAAAACGCCAAATACGTCACACTCACAGGAATAGTGCCACCGTGCGCGGCCATGCCATTACACATAGAACCCATCAAATGTTCACGTACACCGCAATGAACATAAGCACCGCTCTGATCTGCGGCAGAAAAAGCAAGCAACCGTCTTTTATGATCAGTAGGCGCCTCAAGATCGGCACAGGCCACGACACGCTCGGGCAAATAATCTGTCATGCAATCATTAATCGCAGCAGATAAATTGATGCCACCCCGCGCAGGCTCGGAAAGCAGCGTCACCTTTAGGCCATCAAGAGCATGCTCAAGCGCAGGCGGCAACTCCCCTCTCATTACACGTTCAAATTCAGCGCGTTTTTCTGCAGAAAGTGCGGCGAGCCTCTCCAGCCATTGCGATCTAGCCGACTGACCCACAACGGGACTCGTTCTCCACGTGTTTAAAATCGCCTCAGGCACATCAAAAGAAGGATGAGGCCAATTTAAATCCTGACGCATCTGCGCAGCGTCCGTCTCAAACAGCTTGGCACTATGGCCGCCACGTTGCCCTTGAAGCCGAGCTATACCTTTGGCGATCGTTGTGCGGGCCAAAATAACTGAAGGCCGACTATCCTGCTTTGCCGCTGCGATACAAGCAGAGACAGCATGCATATCATGACCATCGACACGCTGAACATGCCAGTGAGCGACTTCAAAACGTTTGGCAACATCCTCGCTAATTGAGAGTTCGGTACTGCCATCATCGGTGATGGCATTATCATCCATCAATAAAATCAACCTGCCCAAGCCGAGATGACCGGCCAGACTGATCATTTCCTGACCAACGCCCTCTTGCAAACAACCGTCACCGACAAAGGCATAGGTGAAATGGTTGACGAGATCACTTCCAAATCGTGCTCGCAAAAATGCTTCGGCAACCGCCATACCCATCGCATTTGCGATGCCTTGACCAAGCTGACCGGTAGTGACTTCTATACCTGCCTCAGGGTCCAACTCCGGATGGCCTGCGCAGTGCGATCCGAGCTCACGAAAAGATTTGATTTGCTCGAGCGAGATCTTTTGGTATCCCGTGAGATACAGAAGGGAATACAACAGCATCGAGCCATGACCGTTAGACAACACCACACGATCCCGATCCCACCACGTTGGGTGTTCAGGATCATGCTTGAGATGATGCATATACAACGCTGTCGCGATCTCTGCCATGCCGAGAGGGACGCCCTGATGACCCTCGCCAGCACGAATGATGGCATCAACCGAAAGAAACCGAATCGCGTTGGCAAGTGACTGAGGATGGGGTGCCGCGGGTGCAGTTGTCATTACAGTTGTCATATCACTCAGTCTGCATTAATGAATCAACATGCCACCATTAACATCCAGCGTGATACCGGTGCAATACTTCGACAAGTCACTCGCTAGAAAAACGACACAACCAGCTACGTCATTAGGCTCGCCGATTCGATTCATAGGGATGCCGGACAAAATATCAGACAGGCGATCCTCAGGAATCAAACCCTTATTGATGTCTGTTTCAATTAATCCGGGGGTGATACAGTTGACTCGGATATTGTCGACACCACACTCTCGCGCCATGGCGCGCGCCAA
Organism: Burkholderiaceae bacterium; assembly: GCA_044357955.1. Taxonomy (GTDB): domain Bacteria; phylum Pseudomonadota; class Gammaproteobacteria; order Burkholderiales; family Burkholderiaceae_B; genus Zwartia. The sequence goes on from JBIKOQ010000301.1 coordinate 3,185, forward strand.
ACCCAAGACGCCCGCTTTTGCGGCAGAGTAATGAGGGCCACCCAAAATACCACCACCGCGCTGAGCAGAGACAG
>JBIKOQ010000303.1:0-3247 GCA_044357955.1 Burkholderiaceae bacterium
CCGATGTGTTTCTTGGTTTGTCCGCGGGTGGTGTGCTCAAGCCCGAGATGGTCAAGGTCATGGCCAAGCGTCCGCTGATCTTGGCGCTGGCCAATCCCAATCCTGAGATTCTCCCTGCCGATGCACATGCGGTGCGCGATGACATCGTCATGGCCACCGGACGTTCTGATTATCCTAATCAGGTTAATAACGTCTTGTGTTTTCCATATATTTTCCGTGGAGCTTTGGATGTGGGCGCCACCACGATCACGCGCGAAATGGAAAAGGCAGCTGTGATCGCGATCTGCGATCTGGCCCAAGAAGAGCAAAGCGAAGTGGTCGCAGCGGCTTATGGAGATTATGACGTTTCGTTCGGCCCTAAATCTTTTATTCCCAAGCCTTTCGATCCACGTTTGATCGTGCGCATCGCACCTGCGGTCGCCAAGGCCGCAATGGAGTGTGGTGTGGCAACACGACCGATCGCCGATCTCGACGCCTATGTTGAGCAACTCGAACAGTTCGTCTATCGCTCTGGCGCGTTCATGCGTCCGATGTTCTCCGCGGCCAAAGCACTCGTGCGCTCCGGCGCCAAGGCACGGATTGTTTTCACTGAAGGCGAAGACGAGCGTGTGCTGCGCGCAGTGCAGGTGATCGTGGACGAAAAACTCGCCAAGCCTATTTTGGTGGGTCGCCCCTCGGTGCTTTCGGACCGTATTGCAAAATTTGGTTTACGTTTACGCCTAGGCGAGGATGTTGAAGTCACTAACCCAGAGTTTGACGAGCGCTTCCATCAGTATTGGACTGCCTATTGGGAAAAAATGTGTCGTCACGGTGTGACCAAAGAAATGGCGCGTATTGAAATGCGCCGTCGTCTGACGCTCATCGGTGCGACCATGGTGCGCATGGGTGATGCTGACGGTATGATTTGCGGAACAGTCAGTGGCTACGCAGATCATTTGCGTTATGTTGATCAGATGATCGGGAAACGTCCTGGAGCGGCAACATATGCGGCGATGAATATCTTGCTGCTGCCTGAACAGACGCTGGCTTTGGTCGACACACATGTCAATGATGATCCTAGCGCCGAACAAATCGCAGAGTTCACGATTGCCGCGGCCGATCAAATGCGTCGTCTGAGTGTGATCCCCAAGGTTGCCTTGTTATCGCGGTCTAATTTTGGTTCTGGCAGTTCCGAGTCTGGTAGCAAGATGCAAAAGGCGCTCGAATTGATTCGTGCGCAGCAGCCTGATCTTGAAATCGATGGTGAGATGCATGGTGACTGTGCGTTGAACGAAGCTTTGCGTTTGAAAATACTACCCTCGTCTACGCTAAAAGGCGCGGCCAACTTGTTGGTGTGTCCAAATGTCGACTCCGGTAATATTGCTTACAACCTCCTTAAAACCGCAGCAGGTGGTAATGTGGCTGTCGGGCCGTTTTTGTTGGGTGCGAATGCGCCCGTACATATTCTGACAACGAGCGCGACAGTGCGCCGTATCGTGAATATGACGGCGCTTACGGTGGTGGAGGCCAATGATCCACGAAATGAGGATCTGCAAAAGAAACTGCTGTAAATTTTTTCTTGCGCTGCATCATTCTTTCCTTAGGAAATTATTTTTTGTCGTGACTGTTTGTGATATTTCCAGTATAAAAAACTTTACGATCAAAGAAATCGATTCATTCAGTGATTGTGCTGTGATGGAGTCATCCGATAGAGTGGCCTGCTTGAAGGAGCCATCAGTATGGGTAAAACACTTGAGCCAAAACTGCGGCAGCTCATTAAGCGCGGCGGAGACTTTGACCCTCAGAGTGGACAGGATGTGGTCGCTGCTGCGGCTAAAGAGGCAGGACTAGCATGGTTCGCAGCGGATTGCGACAAGGCGCGCAGCCGTTCGGCTGTATTTCGCGCCATCGTCAAGGCCGTTGATTATCCGCAGTTTTTTGGCGCCAATTTTGATGGTCTGTATGACTGCCTGTGCGACACGCTTCTTGACCAAAAAGAAGGCGGTTTCGTCCTGGTTTTAAATAATCTGCACTCCGCTGATCCGGCGATTGTTTCGGATGGAGAGCAGTTTCTACAGATTTTGAATGACGCCGTAGAGTTTGCGCGTGAAAATGGCCGAGTGTTTATTTACGGTATCCACCATGCGGGAAAACATCCCGAGGCGATGCCTGGCGTTGTGAATGCGTGGAGTGATGCGCCCGCCTAAGTTGCTGGGTGGTTTTCAGACGAGCGTTTTTCAGATGTTACCAACGTAACAATGCAGTCGCTGCCGCGACGAGGGCCAGTCCTGCGGTCTCTGTGCGCAGTACGCGTGTGCCAAAGCGAACGGGCTGAGTATGGTTGCGCTCGCAGCTTTGAACTTCTTCGGGACTCCAGCCGCCCTCAGGGCCCACCAGAACAGTGAGCGCACGTTCAGTTTTGGCCTTGCATACTGGATTTAAAAGTCTTGTTTCGAGGTCTTCGCTGGCGTTGGGGTCGCAGAGCAGTCGTTCTCCGATTGCACGAGCGCCCAAGGCTTCTTCGAGCGTTTGTGGGGGTGAAATTTGCATCAGCCGATTGCGGCCACATTGCTCAGAGGCTGACTCGATAATCCCCGCCCAGTGTGCCAAGCGCTTTTCAAGTCTTGGACCCGAGAGCTTGAGGATGCTCCGATGGGCGCTGATGGGGACGAGACGGCTGACGCCGAGCTCGACCGCTTTTTCGATGACCCAATCCATTTTGTCACCGGACGGTAGCCCCTGGAACAGGCAGAGCTGACCCGACAGTTCATTCTCCTTTGGATGCAGGTCGCCAAGCGTCACGCTGGCGATTTTCCCTTGAAAATCAAGGGTTCCTGGGAGCTCGCCGCCGCGACCGTCAAACAAAATGATGGTGCTGCCCGCCTCGAGCCTTCGCACTTTGATGTGGTGGGCGACCGACGCAGGGAGGGTCAAGATTTGTCGGGCCGTGAGAGGTTCTGGGCAATAAAAGCGGGGGTCAGCCATGCAGGGTGCTCGGTTGTGTCTTAGTGGATATACGGGTGCTAAACTCCTACGTTTTGTAACCCATTTTTCTGATCCCGTGAGTACCCGGCCGGGACCCATCGCATGAGCCCAACTATCGCCGCCCCCGTCAAACTTGCCGATGCTATCCGTGCCCTTGCCATGGACGCAGTCCAACAGGCCAATTCTGGTCACCCCGGTGCCCCCATGGGGATGGCCGAGATGGCCGAAGCGCTCTTTACCCGACATCTGCGTCACAACCCTGTTGATCCTGCCTGGCCTAACC
>JBIKOQ010000304.1:0-3245 GCA_044357955.1 Burkholderiaceae bacterium
CTGCCATCACCATGGCGCGAATAGCGTGAATCAGTCCGATGCGTGCGCCGGTAATGAGGTAAGGATAAAGCGCTGGCAGGATGATTTTCCAAAAAATTTGTGTGCGGTTGGCGGAAAAGGATCGACCGACGGCGAGGAGCTCGGGGCTGATGCCTTTGGCGCCGTTGTAGGTGGTCAGCACGATGTACCAGACGGCTGCTAAAAACACGACGGTCGAGCGCAGGGTGAGTCCGGTCCCTAAAATCATGATCAGAATCGGGATCAGGGCAGCTGTCGAGGTCACCACAAAGATGCTGACCCACGGCCTAAGCATGGCGTCTGAGATCGTGGAGCGTCCCATCGCGATGCCCATTGGCATCCCGATCACGCACGCGAGTGAAAATCCCAACAACATTTGACGCAAGGAGATAAAAAGCTCCTGGAGCATTGTGCCTTCGCGCAGCATGGCCACATATTGCACAAAAACGGAGGATGCGGGGGCGAACAGACTGCTGCCGAGCTTAAGTCCAACGATTTCCCATAAGCCAAGCACGAGGCCAAAGCCGATCAAAGGCAGGAGCGCGTTTTTAAGTGTTTTCATAGGTCAGCGCCTCAAGTGCCAGTGCAACAGGCGTCGCTCGAGCATATGAATGATGCTTTGTGCGAGGAGTCCCATCAGGCATACGGTCATCACGACCGCTAGGGCTGCAGAGGCGTCAAAAGCTTGGGTCGAGCGCTTGAGGAGTTGTCCTAAATTGACGGCGGCAAAGAATAGTTCTGCGGTGATCATACCGTTGATCGCTCGTGCCGAACCGACGCGGAGTGAGGCAAACAGAAAAGGTGTCAAGGCGGGAAAGACGATGTGCCGCAGGCAGTAGTAGCGGCTGCCACCAAACGATCGGCCGACATCAATCCATGAGGTCCGGACATCCCGTGAGCCCGCGATAATCACCACAAGGATATCGAAAAAGCACATCAGAAACACGAGTGCAACGCGTGACTCGAGGAATAAGCCAAACCAGATAATCAGAAAGGGCACCATCGCTACAGGTGGAATGGCGTAGATGGCGTTGATCACCGGATTGAACATCCGATACAGGGTGTCGGAGCGGCCGAGCAGGGTGCCAAGTGGCACGGCGATCAAAAGCGCCAACGAAAAGCCTAGCCCGAGCTGCACCAACGAGCCGGTGACAGCCTTGAAGAGTCTGGGCGCAAAGACAGGATCGAAAAACTGCGCAAAAACGCTGAGCGGTGAGGGCAGGATAAAGTCAGAAAACTGTGTCGCACAAAGTTCCCAAACAAATAGCCCGATCACAATCGACAGTGCACCCAATCCCAGTGCCTTGAGTTTGGTGAGGGGGCTATTCACGGGATGTGAATGTTGAGCACCGGTGCGTGTTGTTGGGCACCGTAGACGTCTGTGTCACCGATGCCACCAGATGGAACAAGCCTAGGGAGGGTCGCTTTAAAGGCAAAGGCGGCATCATAGGGTGTAAAGAGGACGTCTTGTTCGTTGACGTTATAAAGTGTTGCGAACAGTTTTGGGCACAACACGCCTGAGCGTTTGACCCGGTTGTAGGCCTCGGCATTATCAAACACGACATCAATCGTCAGCTCGAACGGGCCAGCATTTTTGCTTTTGCATACGATGGCGAGATCTTTGATGAGTGGCATTGAGCGTTCCCTTTAGAGGTTTTCGTAATCGATTGGAAAGAGCTCGCAAGGATCGTTGACTTCGAGCACGTGGTGCATGGAAAACTGGTACATCGGCCCGCCTTCTTGATCTGAGGGTGAAAACGGAAAGGCCATATTGCCCTCGCGACACATCCGCCCCGGAAAGTCCATATGCAGCATTTGCGTGCGTGCAAGCGCGAGGACGCTATTGGCCGTTGTTTGATCTTTAGCGACGACTTCCACCAGAAAACCAAGCTCGTGGGCAGTGGCGTCTTGTACTGGTTCTCTTTCTGCCATGACACCGTTCAGTCCGTAGGTGCGGATGACCAGGGTGTACTCGGTGGGTTTGACGCCGAGGTCAGCCGCTTTGGTGGCTGTCAGTTCGCGTATATTGGCCAAAAAGGTCTTAACCGTGCTGATCAGCAACGGATCGTGTGTGCCACAAATCGTAAAGGCGCGATAGCCGGCCAACTCGGCTGCCTCAAGCTTGACCGTATAAGGATTGGTCGTCCAGGTCATGCCACGAATAATCACGGCACGATCGGTCACTTCTTCAAAGGTACAGGCGGAGGTATCGAGGAGTCCACCTGGCTCGACGTGGTGAATCGGACTCGCGTTTTCATGTAGGCTGTGGTTTGCAATCGATACGCTGGTACAGCGGCGAATAGGGTTCATTGCCTCGCATTCGACATCGCCATTTTTTCTGATCTTGACCATCAGGCAGTCATGGCCTTTTGGAATAGCAGGGGTCGCGCCACACTCGAGCATTTTGCCGGCATACCAGGCGGCGGCGGGCGGAAAACCTGCGTTAATGGCTGCGGCAGCCCAAGGTGAGGGATCGCTTGATCGCCCAGCAAGTATCACTTGGGCGCCTGAATTGAGAGCTTGAGCAAAGGGCTCTGGCCCCATCATGCCGACGATGCGGATCGCCCGGTCAACAGTGGCGGGGTCAAGCTCCTGGTGTCTGCCGAGGGGGCGGATCTTTTTTTGCTGAAGCTGTGCTTTGATGAAATCGGGCTTGAGCTCGGCGTGGATCACGGCCATCTTGAAATGTAATTTATCCTCTGCGGCGATCTCTCGGGCCATTTTTACGACCAAATCAAGATGAGGCTCGCCGCCCGCTCCGCCGCAAGTGCCGATAATGAGTTTGCAGCCATGCTTGATCGCAGCATTGAGCATCAGACGCAAGTCTCGCCGAATCGCCATCGGTGAACAGAATGGTTTTCCGGAGCCCAGATAGTGCGGTCCCGGATCCACCGAGCCACCATCGACACCAATCACGTGTGGCTTTAGGGCCATGCCTGCTTCGAGTGAAGCCTCTGGAAACCCGTAACCCAGAATTCCACTGGTGGAAAGCATCCGAAACTCATTCATATCACTCATGTGCAGTTATCTCTCGCGCTTTAGACTACGAAATTTAAACGTAGTACGTTTTTTTTAGTTGTATAGTCATTTAAAATGTAAAGGCTGTTATAGCTAGAGTCAACCATTAATTGCCATTAATTGCGCATGACCAAAATAAAAAGCACGCCTATTTTTGAACGTATTGAGCAATGTGTCCGAGAGGGGATTGCTTCGGGTGCGTATGCTCC
>JBIKOQ010000305.1:0-3243 GCA_044357955.1 Burkholderiaceae bacterium
CATGTTTCGCCACGTGCTCCCCAATGTCTTAGGCCCTGTGCTGGTGCTTGCGACCGTGCATCTGGCGACTGCGATCATTACCGAAGCGACACTGTCCTTTTTGGGTGTGGGGGTGCCGCCGACTTCGCCTTCGCTAGGAACGCTGATCCGCGTGGGCAATGACTTTTTGTTTTCCGGAGAGTGGTGGATCACTATTTTTCCGGGTGCGGCACTTGTATTGTTGGTGTTGTCTGTCAACCTGCTTGGGGATTGGCTGCGTGATGCCCTGAATCCCCGTTTGAGTTGAGGGCAGACATGTCAAATATTTTAGAAATTAAAAACCTCAGCGTCGAGTTCCCGACGCGCCGAGGGACCTTGAAAGCTTTAAACGATGTGTCCTTTTCGATTGCGGCGGGCGAGGTTGTGGGTGTGGTGGGTGAGTCGGGCGCAGGCAAGTCTCTGACAGGCGCGGCCATCATTGGTTTGCTCGAGCCCCCGGGTCGTATTTCTGGTGGAGAGATCCTGCTCGAAGGACGTCGTATCGACAATCTTTCAGACGATCAGATGCGCAAAATCCGAGGACGAGAAATTGGTGCGATTTTTCAGGATCCGCTGACCTCTCTCAATCCGCTCTATACCGTGGGTCATCAAATCGCGGAAACGATCGTGACCCATCTGCCCATGACCTGGTCGCAAGCGCGTCAGCGTGCCATTGAACTACTGGAGTCGACGGGTATTCCCGCCGCGCGCGAACGTATCGATCATTATCCCCACCAGTTTTCTGGCGGCATGCGGCAGCGCGTGGTGATCGCGTTGGCACTCGCAGCGCAACCAAAGTTAATTGTGGCCGATGAACCTACCACCGCATTGGATGTTTCCATCCAGGCGCAGATTATCGAATTGCTGAAAAAGATGTGTCGTGAGCAAGGTGCCGCCGTGATGCTGATCACGCATGATATGGGTGTAATCGCTGAAACGGCGGATCGCGTGGTCGTGATGTATGCGGGACGCGTCGCTGAGATTGGCAAGGTGCGCGATGTGATCCACTCGCCACGCCATCCTTACTCCGTCGGCCTAATGGGTTCGATCCCCTCGATTCATCATCATGTTGAGCGGTTGGTCCAGATCGACGGCACCATGCCGAGACTGACTGCGATTCCGCCGGGCTGTGCCTTTAACCCACGGTGCCCGCAGGTGATGGAGCGCTGCCGCGTAGAACGTCCCGAAATCATCCAGGTTGGTACCTCCCAAGCGGCCTGTTGGTTACACGCAGCCAAGGAGGCGTCATGAGCACAGAGCGTCCTTTAGTAGAAGTCCACGACGCTGCGAGATGGTTTGATGTTTCGGCACCGTGGCTCGAGCGTGTGTTGTCGCGTAAACCGCGCAGTATTCTCAGAGCGGTCGACGGCGTATCCTTTAGCATTCGCAAGGGTGAGACGCTGGCTTTGGTGGGTGAGTCCGGCTGTGGCAAGTCCACGATTGCCCGCATGTTGGTCGGACTGTACCCCCTTACCCGCGGGACCATCACCTTTGACGGTCAACCGATCTCGAACATGCAAGGCCGCTCAGGCCTGGCCTTGCGCAAGCGCCTGCAGATGATTTTTCAGGATCCTTACGCCAGCCTAAATCCTCGCTGGCGCGTCGGACGCATCATCGCCGAGCCGATGCTGGCGCATACCGATATGACTGAGCAAGAGCGTGATGACCGTGTTGATGTGTTGTTGACCCAGGTGGGTTTGCATCCCTCTGACAAGTCCCGCTTTCCCCATCAGTTTTCCGGCGGACAAAGGCAGCGTATCTCCATCGCGCGTGCCTTGGCGGTCAATCCCGAGTTTCTGGTGTGTGATGAGCCGACGTCTGCACTTGATGTGTCGGTTCAGGCGCAAGTGCTTAACATCATGAAGGACTTGCAGAGAAATCTCGGTCTAACTTATCTGTTTATTTCACACAACTTGGCTGTGGTGCATCACGTAGCCGATCGTGTCGGGGTGATGTATCTCGGACGGATTGTCGAAATCGCGGATCGTGACACCTTGTTTGCCAACCCTCAGCATCCCTATACGCGAATGTTGCTTTCCGCTATTCCCGATATGACGGGTCAGGGGCGCAAGCGCACGCCTGTCGCGGGCGAAGTACCCAATCCGCTGAATCCACCTTCGGGTTGTACCTTTCATCCACGTTGCCCTTTTGTGCGTGAACGCTGCAAGATCGAAGCGCCCGCGACACAAAACTTTAAAGGCGTGGAAATCGCCTGCCATGGTGTGGCAGAAGGATGGCCGATGCAGGTGTAGTTGTGGTGTCGTCCACATCAGCCAAGCCTGTCTGAACAACTAGTTCGCCTTGATATTACGGACCTTGACGAGCTCGTTCCATTTTTTGATATCGGTTTCCACAAATTGCTCAAACTGTTTTGGCGTACCGCCAACAGTCTCCATGCCGATCGAAACAAAACGTTGTTTCACCTCAGGTTGCGCTAGGATTTCGTTGATCTCTTTGTTGAGGCGATTGACGATATTGGCGGGTAGTTTTGCGGGGCCGATCAAGCCAAACCAAGTGTAGACATCTGTATCCTTGAACCCTTGCTCGCCGAGCGAAGGCACATCAGGTAACAAGGCCGAGCGCTGTGAACCAAATACGGCAATCGCACGTAACCTGTCGTTTTTGATAAAGGGCAGAGGCGCGACGATGGGGTGAACACCCGCGGTCAGTTGGCCACCGACCAGATCCGTCACAGCAGGCGCATCACCCTTGTAGGGGACATGCGTCATATTTGATTTGGCCAGATAGTTAAACAACTCGATAGCCAAATGCGGGCCAGTTCCATTGCCTGGGCTTGAAACATTGACGGCCTCAGGTTTGGCGGCAAGCTCGAGCAGTTGCTTCGTTGTTTTGATGGGCGAGGCTGCAGGGACCAACAAGAAAAGAGGTGCACGTACGACCTGAACGATCGGAGTGAAGTCTTTGATCGTGTCATATTGCAGCTGTCCAAACAACGCAGGGTTGGTTGTATGTGGGGCTGCAGCCATCAGCAAGTTATAGCCATCCGGATCGGCTTTGGCGATTTGTGCGGAAGCGATACGCGTGTTTGCGCCTGGTCTGTTTTCCACGATCACAGGCTGTTTGAGTCTGGTCGCGAGATGTTCGCCGATGACGCGCGTCGCAATGTCGTTTGAGCCACCCGCCGGGAAAGGCGAAATCAGTTTGATGGGTTTTGAGGGCCAGTCCTGAGCGAGTGCCAAGCCATTGGCACTAAAGCTGATGCCG
>JBIKOQ010000306.1:0-3236 GCA_044357955.1 Burkholderiaceae bacterium
CGACTTACCCACAGACCGCATCACCATCTGGATGGGACGGCGGCCGAGCACTCCCGACGGACTGCCCTGTATAGGTCTCGCCTCGGGCTGTGCTGATATCATTCACGCCTACGGTCATGGCCATGTCGGACTCGTGGGCTCGGCGCGCACGGGTCGACTGGTTGCGCAACTGGCCAAGGGTACCCCGCCAGAAATTTCTTTAGCGCCCTTTAGCCCACAACGTTTTCAATCCCAAGCGTCATGAAAACATCTGACCTCCAAGACGACAGCGAGGATACAGAGTTCACCCCTCAAGAGCGGGCGAGCGCGGCCAAACGCAGCACTTGGGTGAGCGTGGTGGTCAATATCCTGCTCTGTACGGCTCAAATACTGACAGGGATTTTCGCGAAATCACAAGCCTTGATCGCCGACGGCATTCACTCGCTCTCAGATCTCGTCGGCGATTTCGTGGTGCTGTTTGCCAACCACCATAGTCAAAAAGATGCCGACCAAGATCACCCCTATGGGCATCAGCGTTTTGAAACAGCGGCTTCAATGGTGTTGGGTGTTTTGTTGATCATCGTCGCGCTTGGCATGCTTTGGGCCGCCTTTGAAAAACTGAAAAACCCCGAGGATATCCCCACCGTCCATGGTGCAGCGCTGTGGGTCGTGGGCATTGCCCTCGTGTCAAAAGAGCTGCTCTTTCGCTACATGCTCAAGATCGCCAAGCGCGTCAAGTCCAGCATGCTAGTGGCCAATGCTTGGCACGCCCGCTCTGATGCCGCCTCTTCGCTCGTGGTTGCCGTAGGTATTGTGGGCAACCTCGCAGGTTATCCGATTCTCGATCCAATCGCTGCGCTGTTTGTAGGGCTCATGATCGGAAAAATGGGCTGGAGTTTTGGCGCCAGTGCCTTTCACGATCTGATGGATCGCTCCGCAGACGAACAAGAGGTTGCGGCGATTTCAGCCACACTCTTAGAGACGCCAGGCGTACTCGGTGTCCATGACGTGCGGACGCGCAAGATGGGCGATATGATTTTGGTTGATGCCCACATCGAAGTGGATGCGAGTCTCACCGTCGAAGTCGGTCACGACATCGGTTTAGCGGCACGACATGCCGTGATGCAAAGACATCGTGTTTTGAATTTATTGACACATATTGATCCTGTCCCCTCGCGGACAGATCAGAACAGCAAGGAAACCTGATTGATGGGCGCCACACACCCAATCTCAATGACGCTTTTCGAAAAAATTTGGCGTAAACATCTTGTGGTTGAGCGCTCAACCGGGCCTTCTCTCCTGTACATCGATCGTCACTTGATTCACGAAGGCTCTTTTCACGCCTTCAGTGCCTTGCGCGAACGCGGCTTATCCTTGCGTAATCCCACTCAAATTTTCGGCGTCGCGGACCATTATGTTCCGACCATCAGTCGTCATCCCAAAGATGCATCGACACCGGAAATCACAGAGATGATTACGCGTTTTGAAACCAATATGCAATGGAGTGGTGCCAACTACTTTCCGATTCATGATGCTCGGCAAGGCATTATTCATGTCATGGGCCCGGAGCAAGGCATCACGCTTCCTGGCATGACCCTGACGTGCAGCGATAGCCATACCTCGACACACGGGGCATTCGGTGCCCTTGCTTTCGGCATCGGACAATCTGAAAGCACACATGTGCTAGCCACCCAATCGCTCTGGCAGGTCAAGCCCTTGAATATGCGTGTCGAGCTTAAAGGCGTGCGACAGGCAGGCGTCACGGGCAAAGACATCATTCTCGCAGTGATCGCGCATATTGGCTCCTCTGGTGCGACGGGTCATGCGCTCGAGTTCACAGGCCCGGCCCTCCATGCGCTGAGTCTCGAGGATCGCCTGACCATGTGCAATATGACCATTGAGGCGGGTGCCCGCTTTGGCATCATGGCACCGGACGATCTGGTCTTTGAGTATCTGCATCATCGCCCTTTTGCGCCCAAAGCCGGCGAATGGGACCGCGCGCTTGTGCAGTGGCGGCAACTTTATTCTGATCCTGACTGTGGCTGGGATAAAAACGTCACCATTGACCTTGACGCCCTCGCCCCCATGGTGACCTGGGGGACCAGTCCAGAAGCCGCCTTACCCATTACCAGCATGATTCCAGACCCGGCGCAGGTGTCCAATAGTGCCCTTCGACAATCTATGATCGACGCCCTCGATTACATGGCACTCACTCCAGGTACACCGCTCGACAGTATCAAGATCGATCGGATTTTTATCGGCTCCTGTACCAATGCCAGGCTCTCTGACCTACGCAGTGCCGCCCACATCCTAAAAGGCGCTCGCTCCAAGGTTCCCGGCATCGTCGTACCCGGCTCGATGCAAGTTAAAAAGGCCGCCGAACAAGAGGGTCTCGATCAAATATTCAAGGACGCAGGACTCGAGTGGCGCGAACCGGGTTGCTCGATGTGCGTGGGGGTCAATGGGGATACTGCGCCCGCGGGAGAGCGTATCGCCTCGACCTCCAACCGAAACTTCGTCGGCCGCCAAGGTCCTGGCGTCAAAACACACCTGATGAGCCCAGCCATGGTCGCCGCGGCCGCGATCTCTGGCCATCTCACTGATGTTCGTCCCTTGCTCTCAAGGATTTCCTGATGACACCCTTTTTGACCTTGGATGGTCTAGCGGCGCCTCTTGAAGGCCGCAACGTCGACACGGATCAAATTATCCCCGCGCGTTTTCTCAAGAAACGCCGGGGTGAGTATGCCGACTATTTGTTTTATGACTTGCGCTTTGACGCGGAACAGCACCCACGTGAAGATTTCGTCTTGAATCAAGCCGCTTTTCAAGGCGCCAATGTGTTGGTGTGCGACGAAAACTTTGGCTGTGGCTCCTCGCGCGAGGCCGCCGTTTATGCGATGGTTGATTTCGGCATCAAGTCAATTTTGGCGCCAAGTTTCGGCGATATTTTTTATAATAATTGCTTGAAAAATGGTGTGCTTCCTATCGTGTTGCCAACCGATGCACTCAAGGCGTTACGTCTTGCGTTGACGCAAGCGGCTCAAAAAAATACACCCCTCGCTGAGCGCCAAGCCGGGCTCAGTATAAAGATTGATTTAAAAAACTGTACGATCGCATGTGGCTATTTTAAGCAGCCGTTGCATTTTGAAATCGATCCCTTCTGGCAAGAGTGTTTAATAAAAGGCGTCGATGAAATTGCCCTGACCCTGGGTTATGTCGAGCAGATCCAACAGTACGAACAAAAAGCAAGAGAGAAT
>JBIKOQ010000307.1:0-3232 GCA_044357955.1 Burkholderiaceae bacterium
CGATGATGACGCCCGAACTTGATCGGGCGATCGGTAAGCGTCGTGGTATCCCCGAGCTTTATGTGATTGATCCTTCCGGCCGGGTCTTACAAAAAGATGTCGGTCAGATGGTGGATCTCGATGTGTTCGAGCTCGCGCGTTTTAATCGTCGTTGAACGGCTTACTCGTTTTGGATAGATAGGTAAACGTTGTAGGCATTCATGCGGTTTGCCACTCTGAAAAGTGGGATTTTTTCATAGCGCGACCAGTCTGTCGCAGCATACGCTTCGTCAAAGGGATCAAGGTCACGTGCCGCTTGTTCCATGGCCTTGCGGACAAAAATTAAATAGTCACGCGTGAATTGCAAGTCTTCTTTCGTCGAAGTCGAAGAGGGCCCATGCCCTGGTACGATCACTTTAGCCTCACGGGCCAATAATTTGTCCAAAGATTTGATCCAACCCAAGCTGTCCGCATTGCCAACATAAGGAATGCGGCCTCGAAAAACTAGATCGCCGGCGAAGAGTACCCCTTCGGACGGGAAATAGATCGCCAGATCATCGGGCGTATGCGCAGGACCCATTTTGATCAACTCTACGTCAAGTCCGGAGAGTGTTAGGCGGGTGTCCTGGCTTATCCAGGTGGAAGCTGACACAAGACGCGTGTCTGCGTTGATCCAAGGAGCGAGCTCAGTGCGTGAGGCTTGAAGGCGGAGTTGAGCCGTATCCGAACTCAAGTATTCTTTCGCACTTTCTTGCGCGATGATGGTCGCACCAATATCGATGAAGCTCTGCAGGCCGTAAATATGATCTGCGTGATAGTGCGTCACGATCACAAATTGAATAGGTTTGTCGGTGAGTTTTCGAATCTCGGCGATGAGTTGTTTGCCCAGCGCGGGTGAGCCAAGCGCGTCAATGACGATGACGCCGGTCGGGCCGATGACCACGCCTGCATTTGAAATAAAGTTTTTGTTAATACGGGACCCAAGGGCAGAAACACCCTCGGCGTAATAAGCATTGTTGCTAACGGGGGTGAGCGTTAAGAAGCGCTCGGATGCTTGACTAAGCGTCGCACCCATTAAGAATACGGCAGCAATTATGCACAAGAGCGTACGGCTAAAGTGCATGGGTGTATTCATCGAAAAGAACGTTAAGGCTTGATGTAGGCGAATTTATGTTGCACTTGTAAGTCTGCAATGCGAGCGACACCCGAGGGGGTGAAGTTTGCCTCGAGAAGGAATTGCTCTTTTTTGAGATTTCTATTTTTCAGCGTAATTTCACACACTTCGAAGGTGACGCCTCGAGAAACGAGGGCAGCGACGAGCGGCGCATACTCAGCTTTTGAGTTTTTATCAGTTGCGCCATCCATCACAATATCTACGCCATTGGCATGCATCACAACGGTAATCTTTGTTTTGGGGGCGACGTCGAGATGGTTGCGGATATTTCTTAGACCTTTCAGTCCCTGAGATTGTGCATCATCGACGTGATACAGCACTTTGTTACCTTCTTGAGTAGGCGCTTGTTGAGCGCTCACAGTCCAAGGCGCGATGCTGAAGGCAAGGCAGACGGTCAATGCAGAAACAAAAGTTTTCATGATTTATCCAGCCATGCCAGGGTTATTTGCAGCACCTTTTATAACAGGAAGGTTGGGTGTTTTGGCTGCAACGGTTTTAATTTGACGCAGATAGGTGGCCATGACATCCCAGATGGGCTCACCACCGGCATCACGTGCGGCCTCAGAAACGGGTGCCCAGCCCGCGACCTTATATGATTTCGAAGCCTCGATGGGTTTGTCACCGATGCGCATGTCTGAAATCCGGTTGCCGGCAGAGGCGGTGGGATCAATGGTGTATTGCATACCACCCACGCGCACCATATCGCCGCCCTGCTGATAGTAGGGGTCTGGATTAAAGAGGTTGTCCGCAACGTCTTCGAGTACGGTCTTGATCATCTCACCGCTCATGGGCGTCATGGTCGTGTAGGGATAGGTGATGGCGGTCTGATCAAGTAAGTGCTCCATCGTGATGGTCTGACCGGGCAGAATCGAGGTGCCCCATCTGAAGCCGGGGGAGAAAGCGATCTCAGCGCCTTTCATCTGGATCAAGCCATCCACAATCAACTGATCGAAAGTGCCATTGAAATTTCCCCGTCGGTAAAGGGTGCCCTCGGCGGTCGCAAGTTTTTCGTTAAGCTTGGTTTCGTAAGGCGCACGGATTTTAGTGATGAGCGCATCCATCGGTTTATCCGCGGGGATGAGGTCCGCGAAAACGGGCAAGAGACGGTATCTAAAGTCAGAGACTTTGCCGTTTTTGACATCGAAGTCGAGCACACCAAGAAACTTGCTGTTAGAACCTGCATTGGTGACGAGCGTGACGCCGCCAGGATTAGTGACCTTGACGGGGGCAGGCACGCCATCGTGCGTGTGGCCGCCCATGATGGCGTCAATGCCACGCACGCGACTGGCCATCTTGAGATCGACATCCATGCCATTGTGAGACAACACCACCACAACTTGCGCCCCTTTTGAACGCGCAAGATTGACGGTCTTTTGCATATTCTCTTCGTCGATGCCGAAGGACCAGTTTTCCACCAGATAACGAGGATTGGCGATCGGGGTATAGGGAAACGCTTGTCCGATGATCGCGACAGGGATTCCATTCATTTCTTTCATGACAAAGGCATCAAACACAGGATCTTCAAAATCCGTTGTCTTGATGTTTTGCGCGACAAAATTAACTTTGCCGGCGAAGTCTTTTTCAACGATTTCTTTGACACGCTCCTCACCGAGCGTCATTTCCCAGTGCGCAGTCATGACATCGACACCCAACGCGAGACAGGCGTCCACCATGTCTTGGCCCTTTGTCCAGAGGGCAGTGCCAGAACCTTGCCACGTATCTCCGCCATCTAACAACAGTGCGCCGGGACGACTTGCACGCACTTGTTTGACCAACGTGGCCATATGCGCAAAACCACCAACCTTGCCGTATTGCAACGCGGCTTTGTCAAAGTCGAGGTAAGTCAACGCGTGCGCATCGTGAGTGCCTGCTTTGATGCCATAGTGTTTCAGAAAGGCATCTCCGACTAAATGAGGAGGTTTACCAAACTGTGAGCCAAAACCTAGATTGACGTTGGGTTCGCGAAAATAAATGGGTTTGAGTTGAGCGTGACAA
Source organism: Burkholderiaceae bacterium (assembly GCA_044357955.1). Taxonomy (GTDB): domain Bacteria; phylum Pseudomonadota; class Gammaproteobacteria; order Burkholderiales; family Burkholderiaceae_B; genus Zwartia. The sequence goes on from JBIKOQ010000307.1 coordinate 3,149, forward strand.
TCAGTAAAGTGCATCAAATGCACATTGCCGAATTTTGGCAAGTCATACAGAGACGATGCAGCCTGTGCACGACTGGCTCCTGAT
>JBIKOQ010000308.1:0-3228 GCA_044357955.1 Burkholderiaceae bacterium
CGATGATTCGTAAAAGCGTTGTCTTGCCACAGCCAGATGGCCCTAACAAGGCCACAATTTCACCCGCGTTGATCGACAAGCTGACATCATCAACTGCTGTGAATGCACCAAATTTATGGGTTACCGATTCAATATCTAGTGTGTGATGCGGCATAGTTAACGATAATGATCAATTGGACTCGTTGACTCTAGCAATATCTATGCCAGACTCTCTGCTTGAGTTTCTTGGCAAACGATCTCTGGTTTTTTAGGAATTTTCCCGCCTCATCATGCACAGACATGACAACCAACTTGGTGCGGAATGCACTCTTCTGGAATAAGCTGAGGCGAATCTTGACGCGCAGTTCACGCATTCGCCAACAATTTCGACCTCTTTTTCTTTAAACTCGTCCACACCATCAAAAGCCCTAAGGAGTCTCACCATGTTGCTCGACACAGTTGATGCGTTAGATATTCATATCCTTGTTGACAACACGACGGATATGCTTTCAACGACGCCCGCAGGCGTGACAAGCGAGGCCATGGGCTTGTTCAGCAGAGGCGGACAAATGATGGCGGGGATATGTCTATGTTGTGCTGCACACGGCCTGTCTTGCCTCATCACCGCCCGCAAAGGTAGCCAGGAACGGACCGTCCTTTTTGATACCGGACCAGAGGATTACGCGTTTGAACGCAACGTCAGTCGACTCGGCGTGGATCTCGGCAAGGTTCAATCCGTCGTACTTTCGCATGGCCACTGGGATCACGCGGGCGCCTTGTTATTGGCGTTTAATACGATTCGACAGCGCAATGGTGGCAAAGCGATTCCGTTTTACGGACACCCCGATATGTTTTACAAGCGTGCGGGCACCCTGCCAAACGGCAAGTATCGTGAAATGGTCGACATCCCGAGCGTCGAGCAACTCACCGCTGCAGGCGCAGATGTCGCACTCCATCGAGAAACCGTCTCGTTACTCGACAATATGTTTGCAGTGAGTGGAGAGATTCCCAGACGCACACCCTTTGAGCGCGGTCTTCCCGGTCAGGTGCGTAAAAATTCTAAAGGCGAATGGGAAAAAGACGAGCTGTTACTGGATGAGCGATGGTTAGGCGTCAAGGTCAAAGATAAAGGACTCGTTATTTTTACAGCGTGTTCTCACGCTGGCGTTATCAATGTTCTGCTTGATGCGAAAGAGCGGTTTCCCGACACGCCGATCCACGCCGTGTTCGGTGGGTTTCATTTGTCAGGCGCCAACGAAGCCATCATCCCTGAAACCGTCGAAGGCTTGAAGCAATTTGGACTCAAGTTGATTGGCGCAGGTCATTGCACAGGCTGGCGCGCTATTGCCGCCATGTCTAATGCGTTTGGAGATCAGGTTTTAGCACCGACCGCCGTAGGCAAGAAGTATGTTTTTTAAATATTCACCCGCAAACCTAGTCAGGAGACACGCGTGGTCAGCAAGAAATCCGTAGGTAAGGAAAGTTCGTTTCTTGCGCGAGTCAGGGCCGCCTTACCAGGCTTGAATCCTGCCCAACGCCGTTTGGCGGAGTTTGTTTGTGATTTTCCAGGAGAGATCGCCAGCTATACCGGCTCTGAATTAGCCGAGCTTGCACATGTGTCCAAGGCCACAGTCTCTCGCTTTTTTAAAGAACTGGGCTACGAAACATATGAACAAGCCCGTCGTCACGCGAGAGCTGAAAAACACACGGGTTCTCGCCTATTTCTGAATAAAGTCACCGGCGATCAAGCAGGAAAATCCCTCTCCATCCATCTTGCACAAGCAATTACCAATCTCGAAGACACTTTTTTTTCTCTCTCAGATCGCCAAATAGACGAACTGTCTCAAACCCTTCTAAAAGCCAGAAAGGTATGGGTGGTGGGCTTTCGCAGCAGTCACGCGTTTGCCAGCTATTTGCAGTGGCAGCTGACGCAGGTGATCGAAAATATTGTGGTCATTCCCGCAGGTGGACAAACCATGGGCGAGTACCTCGCCAGCATGAAACCTCAGGATGTCGTGATGATCTTTGGACTGCGACGACGGATCTCCTCAATGGAAACCATGCTCGCACTCATCCATAAATCAAAAGCTCAGACCGTCTACATTACCGACGAGGGCGTCCCCTTTAACCGTGAAGTCGCTTGGCACTTTCGCTGCCATACCGTCTCAAGCGGTCCCTTGTTCAACCATGTAGCTGTGGCAGGTCTTTGCCATCTCATCACCAACAGAACCATCGAGCTGGCGGGTAAGCAGGGTCGCTCACGCCTAAGAGACATCGAAGCCCTTAACGACAGCCTGGGCGAACTCTAGTCTGCTGGCGCTCTCTGTTTGTGCAATTCCTAGGCGACGCACCTCCTGATGCGCTTTTTTGGTGCGTCAAGAGCAAACCCATCAGCCTTCCATCCACATAAAGCTAAGAATTTGACAGCCCTTCCCAATGAAACATTTGTTTCATATGATATGGCATGAAACTTGCGTTTCAAAAAAGCTGTTGTTGTTCTCGTACTCCCTGAACATTTAAAGGACATGCCATGAAACGTCAAATTCTCGCAGGTGCGATTCTCCTAATGGCTGCAGGCTTTGCCTCGGCACAATCACTCCCTCTGAAAGTCCTGGGGCAACCCGCAGCCTCGGGCCTGATCCAAAAAAATAAAGAACAGCCTTTTTTTGAAAATCTTGCCAAACAGACAGGGCTTAATGTAGCGTTGCAATATGTACCGGTCGATGTCTCGGGCATTCCTGATACCGATGGACTGCGGGTGTTGAGATCAGGATTATTTGACATCGTTTCTTTGCGCGGCCCTCAGGTCAGTCGTGATGATCCTACTATATTAGGCCTGGATCTAGTCGGCTTGAATCCAAGTTTTGCGGTCGGCAAGAAAAACACAGATGCATATTTTAATGTGCTGGACAAGCGTCTACAGGCAAACTTCAACGCCAAGCTGCTTGGCCTTTGGCCTGCAGGTCCGCAAGTGATTTTTTGTAAACCTCCAATCAAAGGTCTGGCTGATCTCAAAGGCCTCAAGATTCGTGTCGGCGATCAAAGTAGCGCGAACTTTGTAGCGGGCTTAGGTGCCAGTGGAGTGCCCATGCCTTTCGGAGAAGTACAACAGTCGCTGGCGCGCGGTGTCGTTGACTGCGCGATCACCGGTCCCGCGTCTGCAAACTCAGGCGGATGGCCCGAAGCAACCACAATCGTCTTGCCTTTGGCCCTGCAATTGGCCGTCAATGGTTATGCCATCAACTTGAA
>JBIKOQ010000309.1:0-3223 GCA_044357955.1 Burkholderiaceae bacterium
GCGACAAGGTGCTGGCGCAAAATCTCGGCGCGTCGCCAGTCCGGCGTATCGTCCGTTTGTGCGATTTCGACTTGGCCGGCGACGCGCAAGCCGCGCTCCATAGGGGTGGCGATGACTTTACGGTCGGCAAACATCGTGGGGATGCGCGGTCCTGCTTCGGGCGCCAGCACGACTGCGTGGTAGCCACGCTCGGACTCCAGGGACACCTTGTCTCCCGCGAGGCGCGCAAGCTCTTTAGAGCGTGCGCCGATCGCAATGACCGCTTTATCACACGGTATTTCACCCGCGTCGGTGATGACCGCTTGTAGCGCACCCTGTTCGATGCGAAAGCCGGTCGCCCGCGCGCGAATCAATTGGGCGCCGCGCGCTTGGGCATGGGCAATCAGCGCTGCGGTATAGGCCCCCGGATTTCGACAACTGCCTGTTTCCGGCACCAGAACACCAAAGGTATAACGTCGATCCAAGTCAGGCTCGAGCTCGGCGAGCGCAGTTGCATCAAGCTCTTGCCACTGGATGCCTTCTTTGCGACGGATATCCCAGGCTTTCGCATCCTGCGCAAAGTGCTCTTTGGATAAATAGGCATGCAAAAGACCGGTTCGGACGATTAAGTGGCCAACGCCAGCTTGGTCCGCCATGTCTTGATGAAGCGCCGGGGCCCCAGCCAGCAGGCTGCGCAAGGCAACGGCGGTGCGCTCGATTTTTGTGTAATTGGAGGCCGCTTGAAGATAGCGGGTGAGCCAGGGCAATGCTCTTGGGAAGTATTTCCAGCGAATTGCAAGAGGTCCCAGAGGGTCCATGAGCCAGGTGGGTACATGTTTCCATGCCCCGGGCGCAGCCGGTGGGAGCACGGAGTGGGAGGACAGCCAACCCGCATTGCCAAAGCTTGCGGCCTGCTCATCCCCAGGTTGCTCCGGTTCGACGAGGGTGACGCGCAAGCCTGCCTTGAGGCACTGAAAGGCGCTGGTGGCACCAATGATGCCAGCTCCGATAATCACGACGTGCTCTTGAGGGTGCATGGTATGGTTTATTTGGGTTTTTGAGTCAAAACATCGTAGCATCAAGGACTGTTTGCGTCTGTACACACTCCGGTATGATCTATCTTTCTATTTTTCTCGGGAACGGACTCTCATGAAAGCTGTTTTTATTGATGCAAGCGCCACGTTGGGTGATGTGGCCGAGCGTTTGCACCGAGCTGATGATATTGCGCTGGTCGTCAATCGTGAGGTCGATATCACGCCTGAGCAGATTCCAGCTGTGATGGGAGATGCGGAAATTTTGATCGTGGACCATACCGCGGTGCCGACCTCGATCGCGAAACAGTGCAAAGGTCTCAAACATGTCGTTTTTCTGGGGACAGGCGCCCGTTCCTATATGAACCCAGAAGAGTTGGCCGAGATTGGTATCGAGGTCCATATTATCAAGGGTTACGGAGATACCGCGGTTGCGGAGTGTGCCTTTGCCTTGATGTGGGCGTCTGCCAAAGGCTTTGCCCGGATGGATCGCGGGATGCGCGCCGGCAACTGGTTGCGTACCGAAGCCGTCCAGCTCACAGGAAAAACCCTTGGTTTGATTGGTTTTGGCGGCATCGCGGCCGAGATGGCGCGTCTGGCGCTTGGGGCTGGCATGCAGGTGATCGCCTGGAATCGCACCCCGAAATCCTATCCGGGGGTAAAGTTCGTGTCGCTGGAGGACTTGTTGGCACAAAGCCAAGTGATTTCTCTACATTTATTGCTCAACGACGAAACCAAGGGATTTATCTCGCGCGAGCGTATTGCTCAGATGAAGGACGGGGTGATTCTGGTCAATACCGCCCGTGGTGCGGTGATCGATGAAAAAGCGTTGCTTGAGGCCTTGGGCTCTGGCAAGATAGCCCATGCGGGTCTGGATGTCTTCGAAATCGAACCCCTGCCCAAAGATCACCCCTTTACCCAGGTTGAAAATGTCACGTTATCGGCGCATTCAGCCTTCCGTACCCCCGAAGCCAGCGATAATTTGATCGAAGCATCTTTAAACCACTGCCGCCGAATCTCGGGGCAGGGCTCACAGCGTTAAGGAGAACACTATGCGTCATATCTTTACCAAAGCCACTCTCGCGTTCGTCGCGGCCGCCGCGTGTACGGCTGCCGTTGCGCAGGCCGATAAATTCCCCACACGATCCATCACCATCGTGGGCGGCTTTCCAAATGGTTCCGGCGTGGACATTTATGCCCGCAAGATCGGCGAGGCCTTGACAGGGGCCTGGAATGTTCCGGTCGTCGTTGACGCGAAAACAGGCGCAGGCGGCAATATTGCTTCAGATCTGGTGGCGCGTGCGCAGCCCGATGGTTATACCTACTTGTTTGGTACCGCGGGTACACATGCGATCAACCCCGCGCTCTATAAAAAGCTGAGCTTTGATGTTGAAAAGGACTTCACGCGCATTGCGATTTTGGGGGATGTCCCCAATGTGTTGTTGATTAATCCTAAAAAGCATCCAGAGATCAAAACCTGTGGCGATTTGCTCAAACTGATGCGCGACAAGCCAGGTTCATTGAATTATGGCTCAACCGGCAACGGCGCCTCGACCCACTTGGCAGGCGCGCAGTTTGCGAGCGCGGCCAAGGTCAATATGGTGCACGTGCCCTACCGCGGCCAGGGACCGGCAATGACGGCCTTGCTCGGGGGCGATGTGGATATGTTCTTTAACCAGAGCGCGCCTGCGATCGCTTCCGTCAAGGGAGGTCGAACCATCGCTTTGGCGGTGACGAGCCCCACCCGTTTGGCGGCTTTGCCTGACGTGCCCACCGTGGCCGAAGCCTGCAAACTACCAGGTTTTGTGAGCACGACCTGGTATGGATTGTTTGGTCCCGCCAAACTGCCTGCCGCCATTTCCGACAAAATGAGTGCCGAGGTCGTGAAAATTGTCTCCACCCCCGCGTTTAAGGCTTGGTTGACAGACACCCAAGGCATCACGCCCGCAGCCGATCCGGGTCCCGCCGCGTTTGCCCGTATCCACAAAGAAGACATGAAAAATTGGGCTGAAATTGTGAAAATCTCCGGCGCAACCGTTGACTGATCGTTGTCTGAGGGAAGCATCGACGGAGTAGGTAAAACTACTTTAAAATCCGTAGATGCTTTCAATTCATAACTTTATTTGTACCAAGTGGCTCCACAGACATTTTTTAATGGTTTTTGGGGCCATTTCTGTTTCCGGTTGTATGGTCGGGCCTGATTTTCAGGCACC
>JBIKOQ010000018.1:0-10514 GCA_044357955.1 Burkholderiaceae bacterium
AATAATAAAGGAGAGTGAGGATGCGGTTATTTAGCTATCAAGACAAGAACAATCAAAAACGCGTGGGCGTACTCAAGGCCGTCGGTTCGCAGGAGTTTATTGACCTCGCTGCGACGGACGCGACATTGCCCAAGAGCTTATTGGAGATGATTTCTACACCAGGCGCGATGGACCGCGCCAAGCAAGTGGCGCAAAGTGCCGGCGCTGTCGTGCAGTCCCTCAAAGATGTGCGTTTTATTCCTCTCATCGATCGACCAAGCAAAATTGTGTGCTTGGGGTTGAATTATGCTGATCATGCCGCCGAAGGTGGTCATGCACGTCCTGAGTACCCAAGCTTTTTTATGCGTGGACCGAGCTCGATGGTCGGGCACCTTGAGCCTCTGGTGCGTCCTAAGGTCTCGGACAAATTTGACTTTGAAGCCGAGCTGGCTTTTGTGGTGGGCAAGTCCGCACGTCACTTAACGGCTGCCAATGCGCTGGAGCATGTTGCCGGCTATAGTGTCTTTAATGACGGCAGTTTGCGCGACTATCAGCGCAAATCGACACAGTGGACGATTGGGAAAAACTTTGATGCGACCGGTGGTTTTGGGCCTTGGTTAGTGACCCCCGATGAATTGCCACCGGGCGCAGACGGCTTGCGTATTCAGTCGCGCCTAAACGGTCAGGTGATGCAGGATGCCAACACTAAGAGCTTTTTATGGGGCGTGGTTGAAACCTTGGTGTTGATCACTGAGTGCATGACGTTGGAGCCAGGTGATGTGGTCATTACTGGCACACCGGCTGGTGTGGGCTATGCCAGAAAGCCGCCCGTGTTTATGAAGCATGGCGACACCATGGAAGTGGAAATTGAAGGTGTCGGCTTGTTGAGCAATCCCGTTGTGGATGAGAAATAATAAAAAAGGAGACACCGTGTCTCCTTTTTTATCGGTCACCTCATGATCCGCTTAGATAACACCCTGATCCTGGAACTTGGCGATTTCTTCGGCGGTATAACCAACCTCTGACAATACTTCTTGAGTATGTTCACCCCACTGTGGTGCGGTGGTGACCACATCGGCAGGTGTGCGACTCAAGGTGGCGGGCTGGGTGATAAACCCTTTTTCTTTGCCTGCCTTGTCTTTGACCATTTTCGAGATATTCGCTTGTTGGATGTGCTTGTCCGCGAACATCTGGGGAACGTTATAGACAGGACCGGCAGGCACGCCTGCATTGTTGAGGGCTTCAACCCAATATTCGACAGTATTGTTTTTAAAGACTTCACTCAACAGCTTATTGCAGCGTGTGCGATTCACGGTACGTGTTTTTTCATTGGCAAAGTCAGGGTCGGCGATCCACTCTGGTTTTTGTACCAGTTCGCATAAACGAACCCAGTTGCCTTGGCCAGAGGCGCCAAGGTTAAAGGCGCCGTCGCTGGCCTCGAACAAGCCCATAGGCGTAGACGTGGGGTGGTCGTTGCCCGCTTGACCGGCAACATCACCCTCATTGAGGTAGCGCGCGGCTTGGAAGTCCATCATCGCGATTTGGGCGTGCAGGAGCGAGGCATGGACCCATTGACCTTTTCCTGATCGCTCGCGCTCCAGCAGTGCAGTCAGGATGCCGATACCAGCGTAAAGTCCTGCACTCATGTCAGCCACGGCGAGACCCGCACGAACAGGCCCTTGGCCTGGAATGCCCGTCACGGACATCAGACCACCCATGCCTTGCATGATCTGGTCAAAGCCTGGGCGTGAGGCGTAGGGGCCCTCTTGTCCAAAGCCAGAAATGCTGGCCAGGATGATACGAGGATTGACCTTGGCTAACGACTCGTAATCGATACCGAGCTTCTTTTTGATGTCGGGGCGCCAGTTTTCGACTACGACGTCAGCCGTTTTGACCAGGCGCATCATGATGTCGAGCGCACCGGGTTTTTTTAAATTGAGGGTCATCGCCCTCTTGTTGCGGTTGAGGTTTTGAAAGTCACCTCCTTCGCGATTGCCGGCAAACATCCCTTCGTTGGGGTCGACGCCTTTGGGAGGTTCGATACGAATGACATCGGCGCCAAAGTCGGCCAGCAGACGAACACAGTTAGGACCTGCGCGTACGCGCGACATATCGAGAACACGAAGGTTGGAGAGTGCGGATGAAGCCTGGATTTTGGACATGGTTTTTTTAGGTGTTGAAAAGGACTGATTGTTTTATATGTTGCTTTGAGATTTATTGCAAGAGATACTAGATGGGTTAAAAAGATAATGACAACGATGACCTAAAAGGATTTACATGGCTGAGTTATTGATGACCAAAAATGCTGCAGTTGGAACGATTACGATTTCCAATCCCAATAAAATGAATGCAATGTCGGTTCAGATGTGGATGGATTTGCCTAAAGCAATTCGTGCCTTTGATGCGGATCCTGAGGTTCGCGTGATCGTCATCACAGGCCAGGGTGAAAAGGCTTTCGTATCGGGCGCGGATATTTCTCAGTTCGATACCTTGCGCAGCTCACCTCAAACGCAAAAAGACTACGACGATGCGGTAGCGGATTCGATGATTGCACCCCTCGAGTGCTCCAAACCCATCATTGCAAAAATTCGTGGTTTTTGTTTTGGTGGTGGCTTGGGTTTGGCTGCCGCTTGTGATATCCGGATCTGTTCGGATCACTCAACGTTCAGAATGCCTGCCGCACGTTTGGGCTTGGGATATGGACATTCGGGTATCAAACGCTTCGTGGACGTGATTGGTTTGGCTAATGCCACGGATATTTTTGTGACTGCGCGCCGTTTTGATGCCGCGGATGCTTTGCGCATGGGCTTCGTATCGCGTGTGTGTTCGGTTGAGGAGATCGATGATGTTGTCGCTCAATACACACAGGCGATTGCTGAGAACGCGCCTTTGACCGTCGCGGCGAGTAAGTTCATCGTTCGCACTGTCTGTGCGCATGCAGCGCAGCAGGACCTCGCGCGTGCCGAAGAAATGGTCAAAATTTGTTTCGCCAGCGACGACTTTAAGGAAGGACGCGCCGCTTTTATGGAAAAGCGGCCAGCTCAATTTAAAGGCCGTTGAGTCACCCGCAAGCGCCGGTCAGGCCTGTTCTCTTTTTGGGAATTGCATCAACAAGATCGCGACACCATCGGCGCCCGCATTGATGGTGGGTGCGGCTTCGTCCGGCGCGACAAAGACCAGCGACCGTTCGAATGCTTGCTGCCCGTTGATCTGACATTGACCGCGCATGACCAGCCAGTATTGACCTCGACCGGTGGAAGGGGCGGGACCGCTGATGGATGCCTCTGAGGTGGTCTGAAACAGGGTAGACAACAGACCATCTTCCTCGGGGGCCACGATCGTTTGCGTTAAAACACCAGCGATCTGTTTAGGACCGTCGCGATCGCCGATCAGAGCCGGAATCGCACCAAGGCCGTGACGGTAGGCTTTAGTGCGTCCTTTGAGTGCTTCTCGATGCTCGGGCATCCAACGCGCACCAGGGTCCCAGCCGTTACGCAAGGTGTAATACTCGACACCGGTGTGATCGGCATGAATCGGTGCATAAGGCGTAAAAGCCATGGCATAGTGGACCGTCAAGCCTTCGATAGGCTTGATCCCGAACTTGCCTTCGCCGGAGATGAAAACCTGAAACTGATCGGCTTGGTGATAGTGACCCGGAATCATAGTGTTGGCGCCTTGCTCGACGAGAAAGGCAATCGGTTCAAGCGGCGGCGGAAAAGCCTCGGGTGTACGAGCGGGCAGGCCTTTTGCGCGCCGTTCAACGGAATTAATACCGACATACGACGAGATCCACGTGTCCGTGCCGTTGGGTAAACGGTAGTGGTGGCGTTCGTGACGCGCCTGCTCTTGCGTGACAACTGTTGTCATGGTTGAAAGATCTCCGACATTTATATTTAAAAGGTTTGCGCCGCAAGGCGAAAACTTTCTGGAATCGCGACAGGACGCTGAGAAGCGCGGTTCACGCAGACATGGACGAATTGACCTTGTGCCGCCGCCTCGTCAGACGCGTCATTAAAGACAGCGACTTCGTAAGCGATCGAGCTGCGACCCATGCGACCGACCCGCACGCCCACTTGAATGATTCCGGGCGAGGATACTTGACGAAAATACCGACACTCTGAAGCAACCACGAGCGTTTGATAGTCACCCGCTAAGACCGAACGCATGGCATGGTGCATCAGAAAGCCATCGACCGCTGTGTCAAAAAATGAGTAGTAATGGGCATTGTTAATGTGACCATAGGAATCGTTATCCGCCCAACGCAAGGTGATCGTTTCAAAAAAATTGAAATCATTTTTTGAATAGGGGCCTGTCCGTTGAGTCTCAGGAGTTTGTTCGCGCATTGCAATATTCTAAAGTCGTCAATTAAGTGGGACGGTATTTTGTGGAGATCATGCATAGTGCTAGAAACACGCTTAAACCCAAGCCCCAAGAAAGCCAAAGCACATTCGATCCCCAGTCGGTCAGGGCGAGGCCAAATAAAAATGGCGCTGCGGCCTGCGCGAACTTAGAGGGCATCATTAGCCAGCCTTGTCGTTGTCCATAGCCCTTTGTACCAAAAATTGCGAGCGGTAGGGTGCCTCGGGCAATGATCAGTATGCCATTTCCAATGCCATGCAGCACGACGAAAGCCATCGCGAAGGGGGCACCAAAGATCAGCAGCAGGGCTCCGCCAATCGGGTGGGTCAGGGCAGCCAGTCGAGTGCTGACCAGGGGGTGCCATCGCCGCATAAAAAAGAAGTCGATGAGTCGGCCGAGCACCTGAGAGGGGCCGACCAACGAGCCGATGGTAAAGGCTAAGGCCAGAGGAACACCCATGCCCTCCAGCATCCGAGGCATGTGAATCATCAGTCCCATGCCGACAAAGGCGTTGGCGGCAAAGATAAACGCCAGTAGAAAGGCGGTGTATTTGCTGGGAATGGGGGCGGGCTCTGTCGGCGTGGGTGTGGCGGATGCGGCCGCAGTGGCCTCTTTTTTGTCGGCTTCCGCCTTTAGGGCAAGCTCGGCGCTCGGGCTAAGCGGGCTGGGTAACAGCGCATTGAGAGGCAAGCCGACCAATATGTGGACACAGGCCCAAAACCAGCACACGCCACTCCAGCCAAATTTGGATTCGACGTACACGGAAACCGTCCAGGCCACAAAGCTGGCAAAGCCGGCGATCAGGGTTACGCCTGTAATCGGGTTGCGCGAGCTCTTACCAAAAAGGCGCACAATGGCCGAAAAAGCGACTTCGAAGAGTCCAGTTGCCATACCAAGCCCAAGGACCGCGTAGCCTAAGAGAACGCTCCACATCCCCTCGGCAAAGCCAAGAAAGGTCAAGCCTAAAGCGAAGATCAGGTTGGACAACATCAAAACGGGACGACCGCCAAAGCGATCCACCATTTTTCCCGCTAGAGGACCTGCTAGCGCCGACACGCCTAGGGCGATGGAAAAGCCGGCAAACAACACGGCAGGTGCGAGCCCGAGATCTCGGCTAGCGGGGATCGCAATAACGGCTGGGAGGTAGTGCGCGCCGGCGCTGGCAATCACTTGAGCCGCGCCTGTGACGCTGACGGCGCGATAGATACGGGAGGACATGCTTTTTTTGTCTGTCTCAGGGTTATTTTTACTTATTATCCACTTTAAACGACTTTTAAACTGTCCGCCAAGGCGAGGTTGTGCGATTGGGTGCCAAGCTTTAAGCTCCGGTAACCCTTTTTTCTGCGAGCCCCCCATGAGTCGTCAACAAGCCATTGATTTAGCCACTGCCTACTTTGATCAGGGACAGTTTCAGGCAACCCTCGAGCGTCGGGTCGCCATTCCAACGGAAAGTCAGGAGCCAGGAAAAATTCCAGTGTTGACCTCCTATCTCACTGAAGAGCTTTCGCCTTTGTTGGTGAAACTTGGCTTCGATTGCAAAATCGTACCGAATCCTATCGTGGGCGGCGCACCGTTTTTAGTCGCGAGTCGCACCGAGCCCGAGGCAAACTTTACGGTACTGACCTATGGCCATGGTGACGTGGTACGCGGCTATGCGCCTCAATGGAACGAAGGTCTAGCCCCATGGACCTTGAGCATTCGCGGTGACCGCTGGTATGGCCGTGGTACGGCTGATAACAAGGGTCAGCACACCATTAACCTCGCTGCGCTCGAACAAGTCATCACCGCCCGACAGGGCAAGCTTGGTTACAACGTGACTTTACTGATTGAAATGGGTGAGGAAATGGGTTCGCCTGGTTTGCGTGAAATGTGCGCGCTCCACGGTGATTTGCTCAAGGCCGATTTATTTCTCGCTTCGGATGGTCCGCGTGTGTCCGCCTCGCGCCCAACACTTTTCCTCGGTTCCCGTGGCGCCTTCAATTTTGAATTACGGTTGAATGTGCGTGAGGGCGCTCACCATTCCGGTAACTGGGGCGGTTTGCTGAAAAATCCAGGTATCCGCCTGGCGCATGCGATTGCCTCGATGGTGGATCCAAAAGGGCGTATTTTGGTGCCCAAGTTGCTGCCGAGCTCCCTGCCAGACAATGTCCGTCGTGCCTTGGCCAATATTCAGGTGGGTGGCGGACCGAATGACCCTGAGATCGATCCTGACTGGGCTGAGCCTGGTCTGACACCGACCGAGCGCGTCTTTGCCTGGAATACCTTTGAAACCTTGGCCTTTAAAACGGGTAATCCTGACGCACCCGTCAATGCGATCCCGGGTTATGCCGTTGCGTTCTGTCAATTACGCTATGTCGTAGGCAGTGATAATGAAAACTTTTTGAAGCACATCCGTGATCACCTCGATGCCCATGGCTTTGCGGATGTCGAGGCCAAGCCTAGTCGTGGTGAGGCTGCCGAAGCCACACGCCTCGATCCCGATAATGCGTGGGTGAAAATGGCTGCGGCTTCTATCACCCAGACCACGGGTAAAGAGGTCGACGTGCTACCAAACTTGGGTGGTACGTTGCCGAATGATGCGTTCTCAAAAATTTTGGCGCTGCCGACTGTCTGGGTACCGCACTCTTATGCGGCATGCTCGCAGCACGCGCCGAATGAACATATGCTCGGTTCGGTGGCGCGTGAGTCCTTGCAGTTGATGGCCGGTTTGTTTTGGGATCTGGGCGACAAGGGCGCCAAGATCGCAGCGTGAGAGGTTATCGCAATCGCACCGCAGGTTTCAATCTATCTGGAGTTGTAAAAAATGAGCACACAGTTTGATTTGCTGATTAAAAACGCCATCGTGATCGACGGCACGGGTGCAGACCGCTTTAAGGGTGATATCGGCATTAATGGTGACCGCATCGCCAAAATTGGTGATCTTACGGGCTGCACAGGTAAACAGGAAATTGATTTGGAAGGGCAAGTTGCCGCGCCAGGTTTTATCGATGCGCACACGCATGATGATCGCATGATGTTGTCGAGTCCCGAGATGACGCCTAAAGTCAGTCAAGGTGTGACGACGATCATTGGTGGCAATTGTGGCGTTTCGTTAGCACCCATGCCACGTCCGATCCCGGATCCTGTAACGCCACCCCTTAACTTGCTCGATGATGAAGGGCATTGGTTTAAATATCGCAGCTTCACGGAATATCTGGATGCATTGCGCGCCGAGCCTTCAACGACGAATCGCGCGATGCTCGTGGGCCATACAACCTTGCGTGTCGCAACAATGGATGATTTGGAAAAGCCCGCGACGCCGGCTCAAATCGAGCAAATGCGAGAACTTGTGGTCGAGGCCATGCAGGCCGGTGCGATCGGTGTCTCGACAGGTTTGTTTTACGAGCCCGCGGTCGCGGCACCGACCGAAGAAGTCATCGAGATTTGTCGCCCTTTGAAAGAATTCAACGGCTTGTATTGCACGCACATGCGCGATGAGGCCGATGGCGTCATGGACTCGCTCGAAGAGACTTTTCGTATTGGTCGCGAAGTCGGTGTGCCGGTGGTGATTTCTCACCATAAAGTTATTGGCGCCAAAAATTATGGACGCTCGGATGAGACGCTTGAGTTCATTCGCAAAAGCATGGCCAAGCAGCCAATTTGTCTGGACTGTTATCCCTATGCGGCGGGTTCGACCGTTTTGTCGATGAGTCGTGCCGAAAACTCGGCGCGCGTCATCGTGACGTGGTCGAAAACTTTGCCTGAATATGCAGGTCAGGATCTCGATAAGATCGCCGCAAAAATGGGTGTGACGCAAGCCGAGGCGGTTGAGCGACTCTTGCCAGCCGGTGCGATTTATTTCCGCATGGATGAAGGCGATGTCCAGAAAATCATGCAGTTCGGTCCCACCATGATTGGTTCGGATGGCTTGCCTCACGACACTTCGCCGCATCCGCGTTTGTGGTCGACGTTTCCACGCGTGCTTGGCCACTATCGCCGTGGTCTGGGTCTGTTTACGCTTGAGACAGCCGTGCACAAGATGACGGGTCTGACGGCCGTGAACTTTGGCTTAACAGATCGCGGTGTCTTGAAAGAAGGCGCCTTCGCAGACTTGACCTTGTTTAACGAAGAAACGGTCGACGAAGTTGCGACATATGACAACCCGATTGCCATGGCGCGCGGGATCAATACGGTGATTGTCAATGGTGCGGTGGTGTGGGATCAGGGCAAGGCGACTGGTGCGAGACCCGGTCGTGTGCTGTCTCGCCCAGTGATTTAAATTATTCTAGGACATCACGTATGACTGCGCCGCTACCGACACTCGATCCCTCTCAACTTTCCAGGGCGATCAGCCTACTCGACGAGGAGTGGTTGCAGCATGATCCCGATCTCGGTCCAGTGATGCCCTTGGTGCTTGGCCGAGGTGTCGGACAGGATTGGCACAAGGCGGGCACTTTTAGGCATCACTTGATTGGCGTGACGCGAACGTTGACCTTGTGGCAGCAGCCTAAACATGTGCGCCAGCTAGGACTCTTGCATAGCGTCTACGGAAATGCACATGTGGATTTGATGAAGTTTGATCCCAAGAGTGAGCGTGGGAGGCTGCAAGAAGCGGTCGGCGAAGATGCTGAGCGACTGATTTATTTGTTTTGCGTGATGTCGCGCATCGAGTTTTTGGGGGAGTTATTCAAAGGCAACCTTAAGGCTGATGGTAGTCTGACTATCACGCTGCATGGCGCGCCTTTTGTGTTACCCGCTCGCGATGTCGCGGCCTTTATTGTGGTGAGCATGGCCGACATTTGCGAGCAATGGTATAGCTGGCAAGATGATATCTACATGGGCTACCCTGACTACAAGCCACAACCTGCTCAACAACATTGGGCTGCCGCCTTGTGGCCGGGTCCGATGCGACCGACGACCTACCGCTGGGGACAGATTTCACGCTTAGGTAATTTTCTTCAACAGCCTGGATTGAAAAATCAGTTACCACAACCTCCCATATTTGATCATGGCAGGCAAGTGATGGTACCCGGTGACGAAGCTGCGGCTGCGGCTCTGTATTGGTCGGTGATGCAACAAAGTCAACCACTGATGTCAACGACTGCGACGGCAGCGGTACTTGAGCAGGCGATCAAACTCAATCCTTGGGTCGCCGAGCCTTATATGGTGTTGTCACAACTCCATATGACGGAGCGCAACTTTGATTTGGGTCGTCAGTATGCTGAAGCAGGCGTGCAAATCGCTGCGTGTTGGGGCAACTCTTGGGATAAACGTATTGGCTGGGACGGCTGGATGTCTTGGGGCAGGGTCTTGCTGCAATCAGCTCAAAAGCGTCAATGGCCTGAGACACTCAATAAACTCAATAACGTGGCGTTGACGCCGGAGCTGTAGTCAAGCTGTCTGCCAAGCTTTAAAGTTCAACGATTTGCGCAGAGCCATTCATAATGGGTTTGCATAAAATTTTGTAGCTATCACTATCAAAGCCAGGTGCGGTCAGGTGTAAGGTTCGCGCTTGCTCTATCGTCGCGACACTGCCAAGATAAAACCAGTTTTTAACGACATGAATCTGCGCCTCGTCGTCTAGGCGTTCGATGAGGCCAATCGCTCCAGCGTAGGGCCAACAGATTACGCGACTCTGGGACAAACTCTCAAGCAGTCGCGCACGATGCGCAGTGAGGGTTTCTTGGCCATGACAGGCGCCTGCGCAGCGCTTGAGCATCGCGCGAAAACAGGGCCGATCTCCGGAGAGTTTTTCTAGCCCGAGCACACTCAAACAAAGTTGTTGCTCATCTGCGATGTTCTTCAGTGCTTCGAGCGCGGCATGTCGACTCGCATACAAACCATACAAATCCGGCGTGTTGGAAAAATCGATTTTGTTGGAGTAAACCACTTCAGGTTGATCGCCTTGAATGTTGAGCGAACACATTTGACGAGTTCGACGCAGCTTTTGATTAAAGAGAGGCTGTTGCTCCTTGATCATTCTTGCTTCAAGTAGGAGTGCACCGATTTCACCCGTTGTGCGGATGTAGGTGATTTTTTCTGTCTGTTTCAACATGCGCGCTTCATCTGCGGTGCGGAGATGAGACATGACGCGCGCGCGGATATTGATACTTTTTCCGATATACAAGGGCAGATCGCCCGTCGTACCATGAAAAATATAAACACCCGGTGTAGTCGGTAAGTCCTCAATACTCTCG
>JBIKOQ010000310.1:0-3204 GCA_044357955.1 Burkholderiaceae bacterium
AAATTCGCTCTCAACAGTGCCCCTTGCTCGGGGGACATCATCAGCGCGTTGGCATCACTGACGCGCTGGATACTCACCACCCCGGCGAACTCACGCACCACCATCGCCGCGGCTGACTTTGACCACAAGAGGGATTGATCGAGAGCACGTTGCCACCATGTTTGTTCTGCAGCAGTCACATCAGACGCCGCCGGTGCTTGGACGGCCCCCGCTGGCTTGGGTGCGCGCTGGACAGACTGTGCCACGCTCGCGATCACGGGCGCCGCCGCATCAGGCAAAAGCAAAGGTGCACGCGCGACCAAGGTACTGAGCGTCTCAAGCCGGCTGGATAATTGCGTGATATCGATCAAAGGAACCGCTCTCAACCGATCAAGATCAAGACTGATTGCACGTTGCACTCCGGCGAAACGAGCACGGTCGGCACGCACTAACAACGACTGGGCAGCCTCGAGCGTCACAATCGCATTGTTGACGTTACCAGCCAAGCGGAGTTGTTGATTGGCCGTCGTTAAGAGACGGTCAACATCATTGGCGAGCATGACATCTTCCATGCCCTTGTTTGCACCTGCCCAAAGTTGTTCCAAGGCGACATACTGGCTCTTGGCCTCAAGCTGTGCTTGTTCGAGCTGAGCGATACGACGGGCTTGGGACTGGGCCTGCCCTAAGGCCTGTGTTGAGTCCTGGCGGGCCTCATTGAGCTGGGAGGTCAACCCCTGAACCTGCTTGGCGAACTCTCGCCCGGTCTGTTCAAAACGTTTTTGCAAAAACCAAACACCGCCAGCCGCAACCAATGCGACCAGCAAAAATATGATGGCAAGCAAAATCGGCCATGAAGGTCCACTCGTGCGCTTTTTACCTTTCAGTAATACTGCACTTGGCTGTGGGGGGCTAGGAGTATGGGCTTCTGTCATCCCTTAATTGTAGCCGTAGCGCTAGAAAAAATCGTTCAAACTTGCGTAGTTGGCGCCCCGAGCCGAGAAATCTGCTCGAATCTTGTCAAAATGACCTCGTCTTCGGGGCTGGCCACCACACACTTGAACCCTGAAAAGCCGCTTTTGAAATGCGGTTCTAACAACTTGAGGAGAATAGGTTTAAGTCGTTCGTGTGTCAGGACGAAAGAACTCTCGGCAAACCATCCCAGCAGGTCCAAGGCCTCGAGATTATTGTACAAAGCCTCCACACCATGCGGACTCGTCAATAACCATGTGGGCAGAACATGTTGGCAGCTCAATGCGGCTAAATGCTCATTTAACAAGGCGGGCCACTGCGCAGACTGTCGTCGATAGGCTTGATGAATGACGACGCTGGCGCCACGCTGACTCAAACGCTGACTCAACCAATCACGACCATCTTGTCCCCGCACAATCAACACGCGCTCGACAGGATGCTCAAGCGCTTGCAAAATTGGCCACAATGATTCCGAATCCTGCGCAAGATCAGACGCGGGATGAAGGACCGTCAGCCCGTCCCCAAACACTCTGCGTATCGCACTTGCCGTCACAGGCCCCATACAGGCGACGCGCGTTGAAAGCGGCCAGACTTCTCGCCCCTCGCCCAGCAAATGACTGTGATAGCCCGTCACCGCGGCTCTACTGACAAACACCACTAAATCAAAAAGCTCTGGGCGAGGACACTCGCCTGTGACGGCGACGACTTCACGGATATCCAACGCTGGACACTCCAACACAGACCAACCGCGTCGAATCAGTTCGCGCATCACGACCGTATTGCGACCCGCAGGTCGCGTCAATATCGCAGTATGTTGGGGCTGAGCCATAGCGTCTTAAGAGGGCTCGGACAAACTGGCCAAAAGCTCACTTGCGCCCTGCGCCATTAACGATTGGGCAACAGTGGCTCCCAACTGCTCCGCTTGGGCCGAAGGGCCCTTAAGCTCAGCTCGATAAATCGTTTTACCATCAGGGGTCGCGACTAACGCTTGCAACGTCAGCTGCGACCCTTCAAGCTGTGCGTAGGCCGCCAGGGGTACCTGACACGATCCACCGAGAGCGCGGGAGACTGCGCGCTCAGCAAGCGCACAGACCGTCGTGTCCGGACAAGAAAGGGGTGCCAACAATTCTCGCAGATCCGAGCGCGATGCCAAAATTTCAATCCCGAGCGCACCTTGGCCAGCAGCAGGAAGCGAAGCTTCGGTCGTCATCCTCGAACGAATGCGGTGGCCAAGACCCAAGCGCTCGAGTCCCGCTGCCGCAAGAATAATGGCCGCATATTGACCGCTATCAAGCTTGCCCAGACGCGTATCCAAGTTCCCTCGCAGGGCATGAATCACAAGCTCGGGAAAGCGCGCCTTGAGCTGTGCTTCGCGACGCAAACTTGACGTACCGACGATCGCGCCGGGAGGCAAGTCAGACAGCGTGACGTAATCATTGGATACAAAAGCATCGCGACAGTCCGCACGCGCGAGGACCGTTGAAAGCTCAAAAGGAGCCTCCATATCCACGGGAACGTCCTTGAGTGAATGCACCGCTAAATCGGCGCGTCCATCCAGCAACGCATACTCAAGCTCTTTGATAAAGAGCCCTTTGCCACCCACTTTTGAAAGACTGCGATCAAGGATCTCATCGCCACGCGTGCTGAGCTTGAGCAGCTCAACCTGTATCTGTGGATAGATCGTGAGCAAGCGCGCCTGCACGTGCTCGGCCTGCCACAACGCAAGGCGGCTGGCACGGGTTGCTATCACTAGTTTTCTAGAGGCCACGCGATCACTCTCAACGCAAATAATTCAACACAATCGTCAACGCGATCCCAATCACACCGAGCAATGTTAGCCACTGCAATATTGTCAAGCTGCGTTTAGGCTTCTTGTTTTCCATTATTTATCCTGTCGTTCATTAAGGCGAAATTTGAATTCAAAGATCTGAGAACTTGATTTGAACACGGACAGCCGATTTATTCAGCAAAGCGATGAATACCGCTTGATCTGGAATAACGCTTTTGAAAATAAAACGCCGGCACGTCAGAGACACGCCGGCGCTTTAAGGGAAGCAAAGGTCAGTTAGAACATTGTTTTTTACAAGACTGACTTAAGAAGCTTGCCCATTTCCGAGGGGTTTTTCGTCGTACGAATGCCACATGCTTCCATGATTTCAAGCTTGGCATCAGCCGTGTCTGCGCCGCCAGAAATCAAGGCACCAGCGTGACCCATGCGCTTACCAGCCGGTGCGGTGACGCCTGCGATAAAGCCAA
>JBIKOQ010000311.1:0-3198 GCA_044357955.1 Burkholderiaceae bacterium
TTATGGCAGGCTTGGCTTGTGGTGAGGTCTCACCTGTCGCGTGGGATATTTTGAAAAACGGTATTAATTGCTATGCCACGATCGCGGACGAGTTCGCACTCGAAGGCATGCGCGTCTTTGCCAATCCACATGCAGACGATCCCAAAATTGTCTCGGGGGAAACAGGTAGCACAGGCTTGGGATTATTGATGGCAGCCCAAGGTCATCCCTTGCTCTGGAACACCCTCGGGCTCAATGCCAATTCTCGCGTCTTATTAATTGGTAGCGAAGGCGATACCGATCCTACGATTTACAAAGAAGTCGTCGGCAAGACCGCGCAAGAAGTACTGGCTTAGTGGCGGGCACACAATATGCACACCTTGCAAATTAATGGCCCACGCCTATTGGCTCAACTTCAAACACTTGCGGATATCGGTCGCACCGAAACCAATGCCTGTTGCCGGCTCGCTCTCACCGACGAAGACAAGGCAGGACGAGATCTGGTCGTCGACTGGATGAAAGCGCTCGGCATGTCAGTGTGTGTCGATCCCATCGGTAATGTTTTTGGCGTGCGTGCGGGTCTGCACCCCGACCTTGCCCCCATCATGACAGGCTCACACACTGACACCGTCCGTACCGGTGGTGCTTATGATGGCAACTACGGCGTACTGGCAGGACTGGAAGTCGTCGCCACGCTCAACGATGCCAAACTCAACACCGAACGCTCAATCGTCGTCGGGATATTTACCAACGAAGAAGGCGCGCGCTTTGCGCCCGACATGCTGGGCTCGCTCGTCTACGTGGGTGGCATGCCACTCGACGAAGCCTTGGCCGTCAAAGCGTTTGATGGTGCAGTCTTGGGTGATGAACTCAAACGCATCGGTTATCAAGGATCCGCGCCACTTGGCGTGCACAAGCCTCATGCGTTTGTCGAGCTGCATATCGAACAAGGTCCTCTGCTTGATGCAGATGGCATCAAAATCGGCGCTGTTGAAAATCTGCAAGGGATCTCCTGGCAAGAACTCACCATCGTCGGTCAGTCAAACCATGCTGGCACCACACCCATGCGTCTGCGCCATGATGCAGGCTACGCCGCAAGTGCCGTGTCCACCTTTGTGCGTGAGCTCACACGCAAGATGGGCGGCAACCAAGTCGGTACCGTCGGTCATGTCGTGCTCACCCCAAACCTCATCAACGTGATCGCCGCGCGCGCGACCGTCACCGTCGATTTACGCAATACCGATGAGCGGTTGTTGCAACAAGCCGAACAAGCGTTCAAGGACTTCCTGACATCACTCTCTGAGTCTGAGGGCGTCACGATCACGTCGCGCCGCCTCGCCCGCTTTGAACCGGTTTTCTTTGATGCGGCACTGACCGATCGCATTGCACACCACGCGCAGGCCTTGGGGCTCTCACATCAGAGAATGACCTCAGGCGCCGGACACGATGCGCAAATGCTGGCGCGTATTTGCCCAACTTCCATGATTTTTGTTCCAAGCGTGGGGGGTATCAGCCACAACCCCGCTGAGCACACCGAACCTGAAGATCTCATCGCTGGCGCCAATGTCTTGCTCGCCACCCTAACCGAACTTGCTAATGAGGAGTCCAACCCATGACCCGTATCGTTACAGTAGGCGCAGCCCAACTCGGCCCCATCCAACGCGCCCACTCACGTCAAGACGTCGTCGCGCGCCTGATCACACTGCTCGAACAGGGTGCGCGCCACGGCTGCGATCTCGTGGTGTTTCCAGAGCTCGCACTCACGACTTTTTTCCCACGCTGGTATATGGAGTCGCAGGCCGAGCTTGATGCGTTCTTTGAGGCGCAGATGCCCGGCCCAGAAACCCAGGCCCTTTTCGATGTGGCGCGCAAACTTAAGGTCGGCTTTTATCTGGGCTATGCCGAGCTCACTGAAGAAGAGGGTCGCACACGACGTTTCAATACCTCGATCCTGGTCGACCAAACGGGAAGTATCGTCGGCAAATACCGTAAAATCCATTTGCCCGGTCATGCCGAGCATGAACCCTGGCGACAGTTTCAACACCTCGAAAAACGCTATTTCGAAACCGGCAACCTCGGCTTTCCCGTCTTTCGCGCCTTTGGCGGCATTATCGGCATGGCGATCTGCAACGATCGCCGCTGGCCCGAAACTTACCGTGTGATGGGCCTACAAGGTGTCGAGATGATTTTGATCGGCTACAACACACCCGTTCACAATCCCCCTGCTCCCGAGCACGACAACCTCTCGCACTTTCATAACGAGCTTGTGATGCAGGCTGGCGCCTATCAAAATGGCTCGTGGATCATTGGTGTCGGCAAAGGCGGCTGTGAAGAAGGCGTGGATCAAATCTGCAACTCCATCATCGTCGCCCCCTCGGGCGAGATTGTCGGCGCCTGCAGCACGCTTGGCGACGAGTTGGCGATCGCGCGCTGCGATCTGGACCTGACCTTGTCATATAAAAACTCGGTGTTTAATTTTGCTAAGCACAGAGAACCCCACGCTTACGGCATGATCGTCGAACGCAAAGGCGCGATCATCGAAGTGTAAAGAAACACAAGGTTCATTTTTTTAATGTTCAACACTGGCGCCCTGCGCCACCGCAATTTTCGGATGCTTTGGATCGCCACGCTGCTGTCTTCGACAGCGCGCTGGGCCGATCTCGTTGTCGTGGGCTGGTTGACCCTCGTATTGACGGACTCTCCCTTAATGGTGGGGGTCGTCACGGGCTGCAAGATGGCCGGCTATCTGCTCGCTCCCATGATGGGTGTGTTGGCCGACCGCATGGATCGACGCAAGCTCCTGATTCTGGCCTCGCTTATCAGCAGTGGCGTGACGCTCACCATGCTGGTGCTGTTGCTGACCGATACCTTAAACATCGGTCATCTCATTGTTCTGTCACTGATCAGCAGCCTCACTTGGGCACTCGATCATCCTACACGCCAAGCATTTGTCCCTGATCTTGTGGGAAAAAACGACATCACCAATGCCGTGGCCATGAATGCCGTAGCCACAGAAATGACTGTGGTGATCGGCCCCGCATTTGGTGGACTCCTGATCCCCGCTTTTGGGATGAGCGGGGCCTATGCCTTAATCGCACTCATCTATGCATTGGATCTCGGTGCGCTTTTACGTCTTAAAAATGCCAAATATCCGATTGAGCAAGCACCACCCCGCAAACACGAGCCCCCTCTCAAAAGTCTGGTCGCGGGGTTTCATTA
>JBIKOQ010000321.1:0-3090 GCA_044357955.1 Burkholderiaceae bacterium
CGGGATTAATGAACGCAAACGTTTGTTGTAGGTCAGAGCTCAGTTTTGATACATCAAGTTGGTAATGAACCGCGTCTCGCGCTTGCGCATGGGCAAGTTGAAATTTTAATTGTTCATGTGTAGGTAGACTAATCCCGCATCGACCTAAAGCGATGCGCGCAGACGTAAATTTTTTTAATGTGGCCCAAGGATTATCCGTGATACTAAAAGAAGGATTATCAGAAGAATTCATAATAGCCTCTGTAAAGCTTTCGCAAAATTCTTTGGTAATTCATGGCTGAGTGTAATGATGTTGTTATCAGTGATGATTCCCATGTTGCGCAACCATATTTCAAACTCTGGAGCAGGCTTTAAACCGAGCACCCGTCGAGCATATAGGGCATCATGAAATGATGTCGTTTGATAGTTCAGCATGATGTCGTCAGCACCTGGTACACCCATGATGAAGTTGCATCCTGCAACTCCAAGCATCGTTAATAATAAGTCCATGTCATCTTGATCTGCTTCGGCATGATTGGTATAGCAGACATCGCAGCCCATAGGTAGACCAAGCAATTTGCCGCAAAAGTGATCTTCTAAACCCGCTCTAATAATTTGCTTGCTATCGTAAAGGTACTCCGGCCCAATAAATCCAACAACAGAGTTCACGAGTAGCGGGTCAAAGTGGCGTGCAACTGCATAGGCTCGAGCTTCGCAGGTTTGCTGATCTACACCAAAATTTGCTTGCGCAGACAAGGCGCTACCTTGTCCTGTTTCAAAATACATGACATTGTTGCCAACTGTGCCGCGTTTTAAGGAGAGGGCTGCAGCACGCGCCTCTGATAATAAATTTAAGTCTATGCCAAAACTGCGGTTCGTTGCTTCAGTGCCGGCGATTGATTGAAAGACAAGATCAACGGGCGCACCAGATTCGATGGCCATTATTGTGTTGGTGACATGTGTCAATACACAGGATTGGGTGGGTATCTGATACTGTTGAATGATTTCATCCAGCATTTTAATCAGCAGTGTTACTTGAGTCACATTATCTGATGCTGGATTAATTCCAATCACTGCGTCTCCTGCGCCGTTGAGAATTCCATCCACAATACTCGCTGCGATACCTACTGCATCATCAGTTGGATGATTCGGCTGGAGTCGGGTTGCTAACCGACCACGTAGGCCAATGGTGCTTCTAAATTTACTCACAACCTCACATTTTCTGCTGACAATAACGAGGTCTTGTATACGCATTATCTTAGATACTGCGGCCACCATTTCTGGAGTCAGTCCTTTTGACAAAGCATGTAAAGCAGTTGCATCTGACTCATCACTTAGCAGCCAGTTTCTAAAGTCTCCAATAGTAAGATGTGAAACTGCTTTAAAGGCTTGCTCATCATGACTATCAATAATGAGTCTTGTTATTTCATCACACTCATACGGAATCACTAAGTCATTCAGAAAGGCTTTGAGCGGGACGGCTGCCAAGGACATTTGTGCGGCAACTCGCTCTTGGGCGTTCACAGCACCTAATCCTGCAAGGGAGTCGCCGGATCTCATTGGCGATGCTTTTGCCATAAGATCTTTTAAATCCTTGAATATATAGTTGTGTTGACCAATCGTATGGCGATAACTTGTCATATTTTTTAAACCAATTTTTGCATGGTGAGTGATGTCATTGATTGAATCACAACTTTTCTCTTCCCAGCACACTCAACTAAACGTTACCGTCGATACTTCAATTGCGTGATGGTGAAGTTGTACTGTTTCAAAGAGGTGACAGGCCAATATGGCAGCCCCGAAACACGCCAATGTAAAATAACGACAACTTGCATCGCCTTGCGCGACAAATTAAGCATCTGAGCCTGAAATGACACGTCCAATCGCTATTATCGGTTCCGGGCTGACTGGCTGTTGTGTCGCCCTCGAACTCGCGCGTCGGAATCACGACGTTACGCTCATCGAACAAGACGTTTTACCAATGAATCGCGCGAGCCTGCGCAACGAAGGCAA
This sequence comes from Burkholderiaceae bacterium, assembly GCA_044357955.1. Classification (GTDB taxonomy): domain Bacteria; phylum Pseudomonadota; class Gammaproteobacteria; order Burkholderiales; family Burkholderiaceae_B; genus Zwartia. The sequence continues at coordinate 1,993 of JBIKOQ010000321.1, forward strand.
AATTCACTTAGGGCTTATCTATGCCAACGACAGCACCCTTGAGACTGCAAGGCTTCAGTTAAGGGCTGCACTTCGCTTTAGCTCACTTCTTGAACGCTGGATTGGAGATCGACTGCAGTTGATCGGTGTTTCAACTCCTTTTGACTATCTTGTCGCGCAAGACTCTCTACTTGACCCTGCTGCGTTAGCTTCTTTCTATGCGCAAGTCGATAAAATCTATCAGGCTGAGCTTGCCTCAGACGCTGCCCTTTCCTATTTAGGGCTTCGTCCCGAGAGATTGGCATATCGGCTTGATCCGCATCAGATGGATGACGTATTTTCTCAATCTCTGGTAAAGGGCGCGTTCCGCACTCAGGAGCGCGCTATTGATACAGAAGATCTTGCAGCACAAATACGCCATGCAATTTCTGCTAATAAAAATATTACGTTTTTGCCCGAGCATGAAGTCCGTGGCGTAGAACGTGATGGGAGATCATTCATCATTAAAGGTATGGTGCGCGATGTACCATTCTGCCTCGACGCGGAACAGGTGATCAATGCATCCTGGGAACGACGCCTAGCCATAGATCAGACGTTGGGAATCAGCCCGCGGCCCAACGTGTTACACCGACTCAAATACCGGGTGATTTGCCGCACCCCTGAAGCGCTTAAAAACGCGCCTTCGATGACCATGGTAATTGGACGTTACGGAGATATCGTCATCCGCCCAAATGGCACGACCTACCTTTCCTGGTATCCCGCATGTCTGCAAGGTTGGACGCCAGAAGTGGCACCACCACGAACATGGGATGCGGCATGCCGCGGAGAACCCGATCCAGATGTTGCCGCAAGCGTTAGGGACGCAACAATTAGTGCACTTTCCAAATGGGTGCCAGCGATCGCTAGTGCCGAAGTGCTTAAGGTGGATGCGGGGGCAATCGTTGCCGACGGACGAACCGACGTCGACGACGCCTCAAGTGGATTGCATCGTCGCGCGACCTCTGGAGTCTTTACCCAGGATGGCTATCACAGCGTGGACCCAGGTAAGCTCACAGCAGCCCCCCTCTTCGCGTACGAAGCAGCAGAACGTGTAGACATCACAGCGTATCAGGCGCACTA
>JBIKOQ010000238.1:0-3713 GCA_044357955.1 Burkholderiaceae bacterium
GCGAGTGCGTTCATCGAAGAGACGCTTCACTCCATCGCAAATCAGTCCTATCCCAACCTTGCTGTGCTCATCTCCGTCGATGTCTCGGATGACGATACAGCGAGGCTTTGTGAGCAGTTCGCGCTTACTGATCAACGTTTTACTGTAGTGTGCCAGATGCAGCGTCTCGGGTGGATTCGGAACGCGAATGAGCTATTAAGACTTGCGCAGAGCGATCTATGCTTCTTCATGGGCCATGATGATCTCATTGATCAGGAATATGTATCTTCGTTAGTCACAGCTTTTGAGCAAAATAATCAGGCTTCAATTGCGTACTCAGATATGACATTTTTTCATTCCGATAGGCAAGAGGAAACTGTTGTCTGCAAGGGCCTTGATGGCGTGACAGACCCTTTGACACGCGGGAAGTTTGTACTTCAGTGGATTCCTGGTTGGTGGGCCAGTTACCGTGGCCTTTTCCGGCTGGACATTGCCCGAGCCGGGCGACCATTACGCTCTCATCTCGGAGGTGAATATGCAGCGGACTGGACATTCCTGATGTATTTCGCGCTTAGAGGTGAGTGTATTAGAGTTCGTCGGGTGCTTTATCGAAAGCGTGCTCATGCAGCGAGTCTCTCAAGTACTTGGCGCTGCGGCCCTTTGCAACGGATGTGTGTATACCTATCCTGCGCCAAAGTCATTCTAGAGGCCGATCTCAAGAGCAAGACGAGTGCAGCTCTACTGACAATCCTTGTGGCTCGTTCAACTTACTTCCTGCTGAGGTCTAGAGCATAGAGAGTATTTCGAGTTTTATAAAAACTTTGAACTGTTCATTTTAAATCCACCAGAGCAAAATATGACTGCGAATAATGAAAAAATGGAAAACGTAGAGAATACTTTACGTGACACAGTTGTTGAAAACATTCGGGTTGAGTCGTCTGACGACTGGTTGAGGGAGACTAAACCCGTTTATTGGGACGCTTCTAAAAACGCTTGGATTTTGACTCGTCATACTGATATTGGCCTCGTATTGAGAGACTCTCGGTTTGGCGTAGAAGCGCCTTTTGGTCACAACGCTGGTCAGGATGCTGCCGGAGGACTCATGGCAGAGATTCTTCAAGGATGGCTTGTTTTTAAAAATCCCCCGGAGCACACAAGACTGCGTCAAGTTCTCCAAGGCGCTTTCATGATGCGTCCTATTGAAATGATGCGACCTAGTATTCAGGCGATTGCAAATGAAGCTTTGGACAAGATTGGTACGCGCAATGCTGTCGATCTCATTGAGGAGTTTGCCGTCCCGGTACCGGCGACAGTGATTAGTGACTTGTGCGGTGCCAAACGTGAGGATTCACACAAAATATTACGCTGGGCCGTTGAGCTACCCAAAGCCGTTCTCCAAGGGCAAAAAGAAAAGTCACATGAAGAACTTGCCAACTGTGTAGAGTTTTTTCGTCAAGTCGTTCATGAACAAAGAATAAACCCTGGTCAAAACATCACCTCCGTGATGATAAATGGCGGCAAAAGTGCAGACCCTTTTACAGATGACGAAATTATTGCAACGTTGGTCTTAATATTAATCGCAGGTCACGAGACGACCGCCATAACGCTTGCCAATGGAATTTATGCACTGCTTCGAAATCCAGCACAGCTTGCGTTGCTGGAACAAAACAAAAAACTTATCCCTCTCGCAGTTGAGGAGTTTATGAGGTTTGACGGACCCGTTTCAAACCTTATTCGCATTGCCCACGAAAATGTAGAAATCGGTGGTCAACAGATTAAAAAGTTTGATCGTTTGCAACTTAGTATCTACGCCTCTGGCCATGACCCTAAAGTTTTCAATCACACGGAGTTTGATATTACAAGACAGAAAAATAATCATATGGCTTTCGGAAAAGGTATTCACTTGTGTCTAGGCGCTCCATTGGCCAGGCTCATGTCAACCGTTGCACTAGAAGTTCTTCTTGATCGATATAAAAACTTGCAGCTTCAACCAGAGGCCTTGTCCTGGAATCAGGCAGATAATCCCAGACGTAAAAAATGCTTGCCTGTCTTGATGACTAAAAGATAAAGGAAATAAAAAGTATCGGTAGTAACGACGATGCTTTTTTCTAAGAATGCGCATGCTTATCAGACCCGTCAATTAATCAAGGCGGTTGATGACGCGGCACGCACCCAAGGGATTCTACCTAGACCCGAAATTGATCTTTTCTTTTAGCATGAGCAGCAGAAGCAAATTAATCTTAACGCATTAAATATAATAATACTTAGCCCAATGATTGACGCTATGTCTGCTCAGACGCTCAGTCACACAGATCTGGAGAAGTTCATGAAACTTATACAACGCGCAACGATCGTCATGGCCGGTGTTCTAACCCTTGGTCTAGCTAACACTGCGTATTCGCAAACTGTGATGCGCAACAGTATCTCTGTCGCACAAAACTCGCATCAAGGTGTGGGGATTGATGTGCTTGCCCAAGAAGTGGAAAAAGGCACAAACGGTCGAATCATTATTAAAAACTTTTATTCGGGTAGTCTTGGAGGAGAAAGAGAAAGTATCGAGTCTGTTCAATTAGGTACGCAAGAGCTCACGGGCACTAGTACTGGACCTGTTCCAAACTTTGTACCCGCTGTCCGTATTCTAGATATTCCTTTCTTGTTCCGTGACAAGGCGCATGCACGTGCCGTATTAGATGGTCCGATTGGTCAGGCAATGCTCAAAGAATTTGATAGCAAAGGCTTTAAAGCGCTCGCATGGTCTGAGAATGGTGTTCGACACATGACCAACAGCAAGAGACCCGTGAATGGACCAGATGACTTAAAAGGTCTCAAGATGCGCACGATGGAAAACCCCGTCCATGTCGCTGCATACAAAGGTTTTGGGATCATCACAACTCCCATGGCTTTCCCTGAGGTCTTTACCGCCTTACAACAAGGTGTTGTGGATGGGCAAGAAAATCCCCTTTCAGTCATTATGGCTGCAAAGTTTGACCAAGTCCAAAAGCACATGACACTAACAGGTCACGTCTACAGTCCCGCCATTTTTCTGATGAATAAAGCAGCCTTTGACAAACTATCACCCGCTGATCAAAAAGTGTTCTTAGATGCGGCCAAGGTTGCCTCTCAGGCTCAACGCGCACGCGTTGATCAAGACGATGCGAATGGTGTGGCTGAGTTGCGCAAGAAAGGCATGCTTGTCGTCGAAAATGTCGACAAAGCGGCCTTTGTCGCCAAACTCAAACCCGTCAATGCACAATTTGAAAAAGATTTTGGTAAAGATAAGATCGACGCCATCCGTAACTACAAGTAATTCATAAGCATCTGATGTGGGCGTAGCGCGCAAGTGCTGCGCCCATTCTTTCTGGAGTCAGAATGAAACGGTATTTGTTTGCGTTAGAAAATCTGACAACCCGTATCTCGATGCTCGTTGCCTGCTTGATGATGGCTCTTGCCGTCACGCTCGGACTCTTTCAGGTCATCATGCGGTTTGTGCTGGAAATCCCAGCCGAATGGACAGAAGTTCTCATTCGCTTTAGTCTGATCTGGATGGTGTTTATGGGAATCCCCTATGCCTTCCGAGTCGGCGCGATGGTGAGCGTTGATGTACTGGCACGCTTGGTTGGACCTCTCGGCAAGCGTATTTTTTCTTTTTTCACTTGTCTCGCGGCACTCGCTTTAGTCATCACAATCATATGGTGGGGCTGGGACTATGCGACACGCGGCCGAATGCAAAGCGT
>JBIKOQ010000313.1:0-3173 GCA_044357955.1 Burkholderiaceae bacterium
CCGCTGCTGGTATTGCTGCGTTAAAGATTTAATTGTCATGCTGAAGTTCTATCTATAAACCCCCACTTCCTACCGGATGAAAGAGGAGACTCCCTTTTATGTCTAATTCGATTGAATCAACAATGATCGAGACGCGCGTTTTTGCACCCCCAGCGGAATTCGCCCAGCAAGCCAACGTCTCGCAGGCGGCTGGTTATGCCGCGTTGCTAGAGGAGTCCGATCGGGATCCGGAGGGTTTTTGGGGACGTCTAGCGCGCGAGGAGCTGCACTGGAATCAGCCTTTTACCAAAGTGCTGGACGAGTCACGCGCGCCTTTTTATGAATGGTTTGGTGACGGCGAGCTCAATGTTTCGGCAAACTGTCTGGATGCGAACCTTAAAAATGGTAATGCCAACAAAGTTGCGATCATTTTTGAAGCAGATGGTGGTGAGGTCCAAAAGGTCACCTATCAGCAGCTTTACGAGCGCGTGTGCCAGTTCGCAAATGGTTTGAAATCCCTCGGCTACAAGGCCGGCGATCGTTCGATTATTTATTTGCCAATGTCGGTCGAGGCTGTTGTCGCGATGCAGGCTTGCGCGCGCCTTGGCATCACGCACTCGGTCGTGTTTGGTGGTTTTTCTTCCAAGAGCTTAAATGAACGGATTGCCGATGTGGGCGCCACGCTTGTGATCACTGCGGACGAGCAACTGCGCGGTGGCCGCGCGATCGCGCTTAAGCCTGCGGTTGATGAGGCCCTGGGCATGGGCGGTTGCGAGGCAGTGCGTCATGTCGTTGTCTACAAACGCACGGGCGGCAAGATCGCATGGGACGCCAAGCGCGATGTCTGGATGCATGAGTTGTCGGAGAAGCAGGCCAAAGAATGCCCAGCTGTGCCAGTCAATGCGGAGCATCCACTTTTTATTTTGTATACCTCGGGCTCAACGGGAAAGCCTAAGGGCGTTCAGCATTCCTCAGGGGGTTATTTACTGTGGGCAAAATTGACCATGAAGTGGGTCTTTGATGCTAAGGCGAACGATGTGTTCTGGTGTACTGCGGACGTGGGCTGGGTCACAGGTCACACCTATATCGCGTATGGTCCTTTGGCTGCCGGCATGACACAGATCGTGTTTGAAGGTGTGCCAACCTATCCGGATGCAGGCCGTTTCTGGAAAATGATTCAGGATCACAAAGCCACGATTTTCTACACGGCACCTACGGCGATTCGTTCTTTGATCAAGGCCTCAGAGGCTACTGAGGCGCACCATCCAAAATCCTATGACTTGAACAGCTTGCGTCTGTTGGGTTCGGTGGGTGAACCGATTAACCCTGAAGCCTGGATGTGGTACCACAACAATGTCGGAGGCGGTCGATGCCCGATTGTGGATACCTGGTGGCAGACTGAAACGGGTGGTCATATGATTACGCCACTACCGGGTGCCACACCACTTAAGCCTGGTTCATGCACCACGCGTTTGCCTGGTATCGCCGCGGCCATTGTGGACGAGGCAGGTGGTGATGTGGAGGCGGGGCAGGGCGGCTTCCTGGTGATTAAGCGTCCTTGGCCATCCATGATTCGTAACATCTGGGGTGATCCAGACCGCTTTGTTAAAAGTTATTTTCCTCCTGAACTTGGCGGCTATTACCTCGCGGGTGATGGTGCCCAGTGCGACAAGGATGGCTGTTTCTGGATCATGGGTCGGATCGATGACGTGTTGAACGTGTCTGGACATCGACTTGGGACAATGGAGGTCGAGTCGGCCTTGGTTGCGCATCCGATGGTGGCAGAGGCCGCAGTCGTGGGACGCCCCGACGATACAACCGGCGAAGCCGTGGTCGCGTTTGTGGTGCTGAAGCGCACGCGACCCGAAGGCGAGGAAGCGATTGCATTGGGCAAAGAGCTGCGCAACTGGGTCGCCAAGGAAATCGGACCGATCGCCAAACCAAAAGAAATTCGCTTTGGTGATAACTTACCCAAGACGCGCTCTGGCAAAATCATGCGTCGCTTGCTGCGCGTGGTGGCCAAGGGAGAAAAGGTCACACAGGATGTTTCTACCTTGGAAAATCCTGCGATTCTGGATCAGTTGTCCACGCCGGTATAAACACCGAATAGCCACATGAGGTGTAGGTATAAAGGGTCTCGAAAGAGGCCCTTTTTGTTACGTCATGCAAATGAAGGGTAGACTGCATCCACTTATTTTGGAGATCACCATGTCAATCGCGATTTTGATTGTGTTGCATTTGCTGGCCGCATTAATCTGGGTGGGCGGAATGTTTTTCGCGCATAGTGCTTTACGTCCCACAGCTGCGGATGTGTTGCAACCTCCCGAACGACTGGCTCTTTTGTGTGGTGTCTTTAAGCGCTTTTTTATTTGGGTAAAAGTCTCCATCCTGGTGTTGTTCGTGACAGGTTTTGGACTGATTTCTCTGATGGGCGCACAGGCCAAACTCGGTGGCCATGTTCATGCCATGTTGTTCATCGCCGTGATCATGACGGTGGTTTTCGCGTATATCTATGCCCTGCCTTTCAAAAAGCTCAAGGCTGCCGTCGCTGATAAGCAATGGCCTGTGGGTGCGCAAGCGCTTGGACAAATTCGCGCGCTGATGTTGACGAACCTGGTGCTAGGTGTCATCACTGTCGTGATTGGTGCGGGTGGCCGTTACTTCTGAGACTTTGCAACGGACTGATTTGTCGGATGGATTGATTCGCCCTCGCGTTAGCTGTTAAATTGCAAAGGCATTCAACCAAGGAGAAGCAATGAAACTCGTACGTTACGGCGCGAAAGGTAAAGAAAAGCCCGGCCTGATCGACAAAGAAGGCAAGTTACGCGACTTGTCTGGTGTGGTGTCTGATATCACGACTGAACAGTTGTCCTCGGCCGCACTGGCCAAACTCGCCAAAATCAAGACGAGCACATTGCCACTGGTCAAAGGCAAGCCACGTTTTGGTGTGCCGCTCGCAAACGTCGGCAAGTTTCTGGCTATTGGCCTGAATTACTCAGACCACGCAGCCGAAGCCGGCATGCCCTGTCCGAAAGAGCCCATCATTTTCTTTAAGGCCGACACCAGTGTGTCCGGTCCCAATGATAAGGTGATGTTACCCAAAGGCTCCAAAAAGTCAGACTGGGAAGTTGAACTCGGCTTTGTTATTGGTAAAAAAGCGCGCTACGTGAGCAAGAAAGATGCCCTGAAATACG
>JBIKOQ010000315.1:0-3153 GCA_044357955.1 Burkholderiaceae bacterium
GACGCGTATTGGTCCAACATACCTTTGGGATGGGTAAACGATGCAATGCTCGCTAGCATGGCTTACCAGAGCATTTGACGCAACACCGGCGAGTGTTGAGAAGCTGAAACTAAGGGTTTTTACTAGTCTGAATATGGGCTTGGACGTTCACTAAACGGGTGCCCGCAAGCAAATCATGCAGAAACTGTTGTTCTGCCGTGAACCAGGTGGGTATGAAAACCAGAAATGGTGTGGCCACGATCAACATCAACATGGCATTCCAGCCTGATAGAGAGGCTGCACCCCAAACGATCCCAGCACCCAGCAAGGGCAGAACCCACATATAGGCGTAGCGCACAAGGAGACGCCACGTTGGCGCTGGTTGCCCATTTACGGCGAGTACCTTGATATGCCAAGCTTTCATCGGCAGAGTTTGACCGCTTCGGCGCCAACAGATGAGAAAGTAGGCGCCAATCGCGATAAACAGCCATACTTGACGACTATCGCGCAGCATCAGTGCATGACGGCTTTGGGTCAGTGTATCGAAAAGATAACCGGCTAAAAAAACAACCGCAAAGAGGAGAACACCCTCGTACATCATAGAGGCGAATCTTCTGAGCCGCGGTGGTGCTGGTGCTTTGGCGACCGAAGTAAAAGGTGAAGTGGGTGAAGTGCGGGTTTTCATCAGAGATATTATCCCGCACTTTTAGGGCGATCCCGTACACCCGGGGGTGTTTTTAGAACATGTAACGGGCATTAGCCTGCGTACGCGCAGAATTGACAAAAGAAGCGACGCTGAACACGAAATTTTTGATCGCGTTTAAAGGATGAAAACGGAATTGTGATTCCATGGCTTTGGCAAGCAGGTCACGTTCGAGAGCGTCAGTCAGGCGATTGGCGGTATGAGTTGTCATGATATTTTCCATTGCTTGTTAGGGATAACCCTATTATTAGGGAAAACCCGAAACTAAGCAAATGCTTTTAAGGGATAACCCTTAACTCTTTAGGAAAAATCTAAAACTTAATTATTTTGTTGTGTTAATGCAACGTTTCGATAACTGCTCTCAACCAGTTCGAAATTAAATAAACGGCAATCCAGCGCACCATTAAAGATCGGTGTGCGCCGATTTGCCTTGAGGCGAAGGTGTTTGGGTAGGTCCAAGTCGGAGGTGATGACGTTGACTTGCCAGCCGGCAAACTCGTGTTTGAGATTTGCAGACCATTCACGCCAAAATTCTAAGTCCTCCTCTTCGAGTCGTTCACCATAGGGAGGATTGGTCAGCATCCACCCTGTGGGGGCGGGCGCGACGGCATCGCGCGCATCGCCGACTTCAAAATGGATGGTGTCTTCGGTTAAAAAGGCGCGTTCGGCATTACGTTGAGCCGCTTCTATGGCTTCGGGATCCGCGTCAATGCCGACAAGCGGCGCCTCTAGTTCGGGCAAAATACGGCTGCGAGCGTCTTCTTTGAGGTCTTCCCAGCGACGTGCTTGATGGTCTCGCAGTCTTTCGAAGCCAAAGGGCCGAGTGATGCCAGGGGGGACGCCTAGTGCGATCCAAGCGGCTTCAATTAAAAGCGTACCACTGCCACAAAAGGGGTCCATGAGCGCCGCTTGTGGATCCCAGCCAGAGAGCGCCAAGAGACCTGCCGCCAAATTTTCTCTCAGAGGCGCATCGCCCTTTTCCAGTCGCCAACCGCGCTTGAACAGAGACTCGCCAGAGGTATCGAGATACATCGTAGCCGTATCGTGCGACAAAAATAAATGGACACGCGCATCAGGTCTGACGGTATCGATGGAGGGACGTGCGCCTTCGAGGTCACGCAGTCGATCACAGATCCCATCTTTTGCACGCAAATTGCAGTATTGCAGACTCTGCATGGGGCTCTTGACGGCAGAGGTATCGACACGCAAGGTGTGTTCCGCGCCAAACCAGCGTTCCCAGCCGATGCTTTGCGCCAACTCAAGAATGTCATCTTCGTGTTGTACGGGCGCCTGACCGACACGCACCAAAATACGCGTGGCCAGTCGTGAATAAAGATTGGCGCGCTGAACACCCCACCAGTCTGAGACAAAGTGGCAACCAGCGCGCGTGGTTTGAACTTGCTCATAGCCCAGCGCGGAGAGTTCAGCGCCGAGCGCTTCTTCGAGACCCACAGGACAGGGTGCGAAAATATGAAAGATATCCGTCGTGGGACTGACGATGACACGATGCGAAATCTCAGGTTCTTGTGGCAAGATTTTGGGTGTTGAGACCCGGGGAGAGCGGTCAGACAGTGGCCGGGCACGCTCCCCGGGATCTCTGAACTCATTAGGCCCGCTGCGTAAGGCTGCGCTTCGGCTCGAACCACGCGCGGAAGAACTTCGGGGGGCTACGGCGCCAGCGGCGGTGGCACGATCTGTCGATCTTGATGCGCTGCGCTCTGAAGTCGGCTCGGGAGCTTCACCTTTGAGGCGTGCAGCTTTATCTTTAGCAATTTTTTGTTGTGCGACTTGGCGTGCGCGGGCACCGATGCGAACGCGAGGCTTACCGTCCGACGATGCGGTGATGGATTCACTGCGTTTGTTGATGGTCAGTGTTTTACGACCGGAGTCCTGATCAGACATGGCGACTCATTAAAAAGGCTTGATGACGACCAACGCCGTCGCGGCAGTAAGGATCAACACGGGTGCTTCGTTGAACCAGCGATAAAAAATGTGGGAGCGACGGTTCGTTCCCTGTTCGAATTGACGAAGTACGACGCCACAACTGTAGTGATAACCCAATGCGGCAACAACCAAGACGAGTTTGGCGTGCATCCAACCATTACCCGGGCCGAGCCCGATTCCAAATCCTAAATAAAGCCAGATCCCCAGAAGCACCGCGGGTACTGCGAGAATGGTCATGAAGCGGTATAGTCGTTTTGCCATGCCATCCAGAACAGCGAGCACAGCCGGATCAGATTGTTGGGCCATATTGACGAAGATACGCGGTAAATAAAACAGACCGGCGAACCAAGAGGCAACGAGGACGATATGGAGTGTTTTAACCCAGAGCATCAGCATTAGGAGATTTATCCGCGTGTTTGACCATCGCCTTGCAAGACCCACTTGAGCGTGGTGAGTCCTTCGAGCCCGACAGGGCCGCGTGCATGGAGACGATTGGTTGAAATACCGATTTCAGCGCCAAGACCGTA
>JBIKOQ010000316.1:0-3151 GCA_044357955.1 Burkholderiaceae bacterium
TTGATTTGGCTCATGCCTGACACTCGGGTTCAACATACACGCACACACAAATATGGTTTCGAGGATATTACAAATCTGGCGGCAACGGGTGTAATCCCCCATGTTGATCCAAGATGCCCGGTTGCCAGACAAGACCGGGTTGCTGAAGGCTCGTTCGTACATGTTCCAGAAAAGCTTGGCGCGGCACGAGCTTAGCGCCGAGTGAGGCCAGATGATCCGTTTTCATTTGACAATCAATCCAGGTAACACCGCGCTGCTTTAAAAAGGCCACTACGTGGACAAAGGCGATTTTGGAGGCGTCATTGGCACGACTAAACATCGATTCGCCATAAAACATCCGACCCAGACTCACGCCATATAGACCACCCACGAGCTCGCCATTTATCCAGGTTTCAATGCTATGCGCCTGACCCACCACATGCCAGGCCTCATAGGCAAGCTGCATTTCTTGGGTGATCCAAGTGCCGGGCTGACCGTCGAGTGCCGATCTGGCACAAGACCGTATGACTGAGCCAAAAGCGGTATCCACCGTCACGGCGATACTGAAATCACCTGCGGCTTGCGCTCGAGCGATTTGACGCAGACGCTTTTTCAGCGAGTGCGAAACATGGAGTTCGTCGCACTTTAATACCATGCGAGGATCGGGTGACCACCATAAAGGGGGTTCGTCCTGGGAGTACCAAGGGAAAATGCCTTGTGAGTAGGCTGCGCGCAGACGTGGGATAGAAAGATCACCACCTGCTGCGAGCAAGCCAGGGGGATCCTTGAGCGCACGCGCAACAGGGGGAAAAGGGCTGTCGATCTCTAGCCAGGTCAGGTTCAAGATGTTGCCCGAGTCAATGGTCGTGCAAAAGGCTAACGATTAATCGCCAGCGAGTAGTGGTGCATCTCGAAGTGCCCATGCGACCGATCATGAATATAGTGTTTGAGTGTGGTCGATACGGAGCGAAAAGCGAGGTTATCCCAAGGAATTTCATCCAGCCCATACCAACGCGCTTCGAGTGTTTCTGGGCCGGGGTCGAGCTCAGGACCCAAGGCTTCGGCCAGAAAATAAACATGCACCTGATCCACTTGCGGGATGTCGATGGCCGTGTAGAGTTTGCCGAGCGCGATATGGGCACCCGCTTCTTCTTGTGTTTCTCGCAGCGCGCCTTGAGCCATACTTTCGCCAAGTTCCATAAAGCCGGCGGGCAGCGTCCACGTGTTGGCACGCGGTTCAATGGCACGAAGGCAAAGTAAAACTTTGTCGCCCCAGACCGGGAGGGTCCCCACGACTAAACGGGGGTTTTGGTAGTGAACCGCGCCACAATGTTCACAAACGTCACGCTTGCGATTATCCCCCTCGAGTAAACGATTGGTATTTGGGGTGCCGCATTGACTGCAGAACTTCTGTTCTCGGGGTGCGGGAAAGTAAAAACTAGGATCGTGGCTCATGACTGTATTTTACGACTAAGAGCGTCGGAATTGATCAAGCCCGGCCCTGGGTTAGGAATAAAGTGCAGCGCAGTGGGGATTTCAGCGGCGTTGATAAAGCTCAGCGCTGCGGGTTCGGTCAAGGCAGCGTATTGCTTGCCAGGATCCGAGAGCAAGATAGGTGTCAAACTCACGCATGCCTCATTTCCCTTGAGGGATTGCGCTTGTTCAAAAAGCGCAAACCAATCAAAGAGTGAATGCCCATCCGCGCTGCGCAGTATTTCGGCGATGAGGTGTAGATCGCGATCATCGACTCGACCAGGGCCGACGTTTGTGTGCGCGAACAGTTGGCCGGTCTCGTCGCAATACCAATGAGAGATTTGCTGGATGTTAATGCCATTGTGCGTGGTAATCGCGCGAGTCGAGGGATCGACATGCAGGATCAGCGGAGCAGCATCAAGGCGCACATATACGCGCTGCGGACCATTTTGGAAAAACCAGGCGCCATCCGCTTGACTTGCATAGTTACGACCAATAAAGCCGAGAATTTGAGTGTTGCTGATGCCTTGGCCCGCACCCCCAAGTTGAGCGTCCCCAAGGGGATGTAGTTTCCATTCCCCGCGGGCCGTTAAAGAGAGCCATCCATAGACCACTGGCACATCAGGCCAGCGTTTGACTGCATCAAGTACGGATTGATCCATCGGGTTTTCTCGCTAAAAACCAGAAGAGGCTGGCAAACTGAAGAATGACGAGAATGCCCATCGCGCCAGTCAGTGCCTGAGAGGGGGCGTAGCCAAGGCCTTCAAATAAATCGGTCAGCAAACCAAAGCCCCACTGTACGGCGAAAGAACCCACAAAAACCATGAGGTTGTAGGTGGTGAGTATCCGACCCGCGATGTGTTTGGGAAAAGAGAGCGCGATTTGGGTTTGCAGCAAAAACATCGCCGGTACCATGAGCGCCAAGATCAGCCACACGATCCAGGAAAGGCTGCCTTGCCAGAAAACAATGATAGTAAAACACAACGGGATCCAAATCAGCGCGCAGACCGATTGCGTCACCAGCGCGACCCCGTTTTTAATCAGCCAGGGGCTGATCGATCCCATCAGGATATACGCCAACAGGATCATCGCATTGAGGTAAAGCAAGGTTTGGCTGGCTTGGTCGGGTGTCATTCCGAGTACACCGGTAAACCAAGGTCCCGCCCAAAGGGTTTGCAGCGCACCAAAGCCACCGATGATAAAAATCGTCGCTGGAATCGCCTGAATCATTAAGGGGTGTTTACAGAGGGTTAAAAAGCCACCCTCGCGATGGTGCGTGGTGACCGACGGGGCCTGCTGTCGATCCAGGTCGCCTGCAAACAAAAAAATCGTTAGTGCACTGAGCACCAGCAGCCCAGCGATTAAACCAAACGAGTAGCGCCAACCGATCCACTCTGCCAAAGCCAGTGCGGGCTGGCTGGCCATCAGGGCTCCGGAGGTGCCGGCAATCAGCATGTACATCACTAGACGGGGCTGTTGTTCAGCGGGAAAGCAACGTCGAAAATAAGAGTAAGCGGCCATCAGGCAGGCTGAAACACCGATGCCAATCAGCATGCGACCGACCGACAGGAGCCAAAGTGCCTCGCTGGTGGCCATCAAGATGGCGCCGAAGGCCGCGACCAAGAGAAGTAAAGATTCGGTGCGGCGGGCGCCATGTCGGTCTAGCCAGATGCCCACAGGGATCTGCACCGCGCTAAAT
>JBIKOQ010000019.1:0-10347 GCA_044357955.1 Burkholderiaceae bacterium
TTCCGAATTTCAGGAGTCGGCTTCTCGCTTTGCCAAAGACGCAGAAATCGAGAGTAGCGGTCTGCTTAATGCGGATCAGAAACGGCAGTATCGCGACCAAAAGTGGAAGGAAATGATCGCGCTAGGTTGGTCCGCCTGCCTCATTCCTGAAGCTGATGGCGGACTCGATGGCTCCCTGCTTGATTTTTGCGCGCTTCTGGAAGGCACGGCAACGCATGCGCTACCACTACCGCTGAGTTCAGGTATGGGTTTGCCCGCGATTCTGCTCGCACCTCTGAGCTTCAAAGAAAAATCATCGCTCTTGTCTTCAATGGCCGAGGGATCGATACGACTGCAACTGATTTATCAACCTCTTGATCCATTTTTAAAACAAATGTCACATGAGATGACATTAAAAATCATCCAGCTTGCAGGTACATGCGTTTTGGAGGGTAAAGTCGCCGGGGTTGAGCGCGTGCCTGGGGCGACTCACCTCCTACTCTGTTGCCAGAATCAGGATGGCGATCCCTCTCTCTGGTTAATCCCGAGCAATGAAATCTCGCCAACAGTCAGTCATGAAATTCGCATTGATTCGCGCGATAGCCTCTCGTTCACTTTCAATACTCAAAAGCTTCAACACGATTGGTGTATCGCTTCTGGATCATCATTAGAATCATCCTTTGCACGCATGTTTAACTATGGCGCGCTTTTATCGTCCGTCGAAGCCGTAGCGAGCATGGGTGCAGCGCTCGAACAAACGATTCGCTATTTAAGCGAACGACAGCAATTCGGTGTCACCCTTTCTAGCTTTCAAGTGCTCAGACACTATCTTGCAGATGTCTACGCGAAATACGACAGTATTCGAGCCTTTGTCAGCGCCTTGACCCATAAAGTCAGCGACGCAGGCGACATCCAAAATCGCGAACTCTCTTTACTCAAGCTTTATCTTTCTCAAGTTGGTCCAAAACTTGCACATACCGTGATTCAAGTGCATGGAGGCATGGGAATGACAGAGGAGCTTTGGGCCACACGACTAAATAAGCGGCTTCTGATGACAAACCTAGAGTTTGGCGATGGTCAATTCCATGCAGAACGCGCTTACATCACAACAAAGGCAGATTAATAAAATGCACGATCTAGACGCACTTTTCAATCCCCAATCACTTGCGATTGTTGGGGCCTCCAGCGACCCTAAAAAATTAAGTGGTCGCGCTATTCACTACATGAAAACCTACGGCTTCAAAGGCAAACTCTATCCCGTAAACCCATCGTCGCCAGAGATACAAGGTTTACCTGCTTACCCTTCCGTATCGGAAATTCCAGGTCCTGTTGATCAAGCCGTCATTATTGTTCCATCATCACGCGTTGAGGAGTCTCTCAGGGACTGCGCTAAAAAAGGCGTCAAAGTCGTTCAAGTTCTCAGCTCAGGTTTTGGTGAAATGGGTCCTGAAGGTAAAGCCGCTCAAGACAAATTGGTCGACATCGCACGACAAGCTGGCATGCGTATGGTGGGTCCTAACTCACTAGGCGCGCTGAGTCCTTCAAATGGTCTCTTCGCGACCTTCTCAACCTCTTTTGCCAGAGGCGCTGCGCCCAAGTCCGGTAAAGTCGCCTTTGTCACGCAAAGTGGGGCTTTTGGTTCCTGTACTTATGTCATGGCCGATCTCAGAGGCGTGGGCATGAGTCGCACGCTCGCCACAGGTAATGAAGCCGACGTAGATGTTGCAAGCTGCATCGATTATCTAGCCCAAGACCCTTTAACAGAGGTCATCTGCGCCTCGATGGAGAGCTGTCGCAACGGGGATCAATTACGGGCGGCTATCCATAAGGCATCCCGCGCCGGTAAGGCAGTCATCATGATGAAAGTCGGCACCTCAGAGGCGGGAGCCGCTGCGGCCGCAACCCACACCGGCTCACTTGCAGGCGATGATCGCGTTTATGACACCATCCTGCGAGAAACCGGCGCCTGGCGTGCGCGTTCGATCGAAGAAATGGTCGATATCGCTTATTTGCTCGTGAACGGTCAAATGCCCACCAATAGTCGCGTCTCGCTCGTGACCGTATCGGGCGGCATTGGGATCTTAATGGCGGACGATGGTGCGCGATTGGGCTTGGAGATCAAACCCTTTTCCAAAGCCTTGATGGAGGCCCTAGCTGTTGTGCTTCCATACGGTGCTGGCCACAACCCCTACGACACGACTGCGCAGGTCGCCACGACACCTCAGATCGTGGTCGATGTCGGTCAATGTATTTTGCAGCATACTCAGGATGATTCTTTAATTTTCTATCTCGCGAACAATGGACTTGCTCCACTTGTTTTCAAGGATACGCTCAATGCCTTGCTTCGCCTCAAAGCGTCTTGCAAGGATCGACTCATTGTCGTGATTATGCCGAGTGAAGCAGGCGTCAGAGCCGAACTTGAACAAGCAGGCATTCCTGTTTTCGAAGACCCCACGAGAGCAGTTGCCGCGATCAGCGCCGCTTGTCAAATTCGTCAGCGCCGAAATGCGATGCCTGCTCTCGGGTTAGCCCCTCAGTCGTCTCGATTAGTCATTCAACCTTCGGACGAATCCAAAGCTAAACAATTACTTCGGCAAGAAGGTATTCCGGTCATTGAGGAGCGTGTTTGTCTCACGCCGAAAGAAGCCATACAGGCTGCCAATGATTTCGGATACCCCATTGTCGCGAAAATTCTGTCTCCGGACATTCAGCATAAAACAGAAATTGGTGGAGTATTGCTCGGACTCGCTCACGCCGCAGAGGTTGAGGCTGGCTTCGAGACGCTGATACAACGCGCGAAATCCGCTAGACCTGATGCCCGCCTTGAGGGAGTGCTCATTTCCCGAATGGTATCCAAAGGGGTTGAGACACTCGTTGGTATGCACCGTGATCCAGTCTTCGGGCCCATGATCATGTTTGGACTGGGTGGCGTCATGGTAGAACTATTCAAAGACGTTTCGATGGCGAGCGCCCCGCTTGATCAGGCAGGCGCCCATCAATTGATTGATTCCGTCAAAAGTGCCGTCCTGCTAAAAGGTTGGCGTGGCAGTGAACCTCTGGATTGCAATGCCTTGGCCGAAGTTCTATGCAAGATCAGTACAATGGCCTGCAAGTATCCTGAAATTCAAAGTATCGATATCAATCCTTTATTGGTTCAGGCATCAGGAGTCGTCGCGCTAGATGCCGTTGTTTCGACCTAAGCTTAAAATGATCTCGACATTCCCCAATATATAAATGAGTGCGCCATGTTGAAGACTTTCAAGCTTAATGTTCATCAGACAGTTGTGTGTGTTCTGTTACTGCTCACCAGTGCCTGCGTCTTTGCTCAAAGCAATCCCATTAGGCTGATGGTGGGCTTTCCTGCGGGAGGCGGCACAGACGCCATCGCGCGCATACTCGGCGAGCACTTAAGTCAAAAACTAGGCACACCCATCATCGTCGAAAATCGGGCTGGTGCAGGTGGCCAGATCGCAGCACAGGCTCTGAAAACAGCCGCTGCTGATGGTTCCGTTCTCTTTCTTTCGCACGATCACACCATTTCGATCTTGCCTTTGATCAATAAAAAAGTGGGCTATGAGCCGGCGACAGACTTCGTACCTGTGGCTGGGTTTGCCACCTTTGCGAACGGAATCGCCTTAGCGGGAGATTTAGCTGAAACAACACTTGACCAATTTGTCCATTCAGTTCGCACACAACATCAAGGAAAAGCCGCTGTCGGCGTGCCTGCGCCTCAATCAGTCCCAGAGTTTCTTGTCAAAATACTCGCTGCGCAATACAAGCTCGACCTTATTGCTGTTCCCTACAAAGGCAGCTCACCCATGATCGCCGACATGCTTGGCAAGCAAATCCCTGCCGGAGTGGCTTCCGTACCCGATTTTATTGAGTTTCAAAAAGCGGGAAAGCTACGTATGGTCGCCGTTATGGGCAATAAGAGACAAGAGATCTTGCCTGAAACTCCAACCTTCGCGGAGCTAGGTATCAAAGGTTTTGAAGACCTGCCCTATTATGGGATTTTTGCTCCCAAAGGGACGCCTGCAGCCACACTTGAACGCTACAGCGAAGCCTTGAAAAAAGTATTGGAAATGCCCAACGTGCAACAAAGACTTGTCGCACTTGGTTTAACTGTGGACTATATGAATGGACAGACACTCTCGGAGCGCGAACGCGCTTACTCAAAAAACTGGGCAAAGATCATTGCCGAGAGCGGCTTAGTATCAAATTAAGTCATAAACACACACTTTAAATTTTCGCAAAAGAATTTTTCTAATAATTCTGACATGCGTGATAAACACTTATCCAAGACATCAGGATTTTTTCAAAAGCGCTCTAAGACTTGCTTTCTGTACCTTCCCATTTGCGGTACGCGGTAGCTCATCGACTATTTCCAAGCGCTCTGGCCAATACTGAGTGGCTACATCCCGCGTAGATAAAAATTTTTGCATCTCGCCAAGAGAAAAGGTCGCACCTTTTTTTAAAATGATGAACGCACAGCAACGTTCTCCCAAACGCTCATCAGGCATACCAACAATACTGACCTCAGCGATGCGGGAGTCTTCAAACAACACATTTTCAACATAGTGAATGGGGATATTTTCACCACCACGGATCACGATATCTTTGAGTCTTCCCGTGATTTTGATATACCCTCGCGTATCGATGGTAGCCAAATCGCCCGTATCAAACCAATCATCAAAGTAGAACGTCTTCATTAAATCCGGCGAGTTCGCATACCCAGGGCTCATAAAAGCACCTCGAACCTGCAAACTTCCTTCGATGCCTGGTCCTAGCTCACGCTGATTGGCATCGACGATACGTATTGTCATACCGGGCTGAACACGTCCGTCTGTTTGAGCGCGTGTTTCAAGATCGTCATCCAACCTTGTTAGCGTGACCACTCCGTTTTCAGTTTGCCCCCAGCCACGCAGTACCCTCAAATTAGGCAAGCGGGACTCTGCCTCTTTTACCAATGAAACAGGAATCGGTCCTCCACCTGCGCGAAACACTCTGAGCGAAGACACATCACAGAGATCAAGATTATTCGCCTTGAGTATATCCATCAAGAATGTGGCACTCCCACTCGACACTTCAATCTTATGTTGAGCCACTAATTCAACGAAAGCCTCGGGTTTCCAGGTATCTTGAAGAACAACCGTACCCCCAACCTGAATCGGCAGACGAAGCCCATTCAAAAAACCAGTCTGATGACCCAAGGTGGATGCCATATGCAATACGCTGCCCGATCGCAAATCCAAAGATTTGGTCATCGCAATCTGAGGGGCGTATAAAGTATTGTTAGTATGCATCACCCCTTTAGGATCTCCCGTCGTGCCCGAAGTAAACACGATCTCGGTCACCGCATCAGGATGAGGCCGCAATTCATCAATCTTTTTACGAAGTAGGCTATCGCAAGGCGTTTCGATCATTGCATGCCAAGGATGCGCATGATCTAAATCATCCAGTGTTTCAGTCTGCCCTAGTTGTTCATCAAGAATGATTAATCCCAGATCAGGAAGTGTCGACTGGAGTTGTCGACCCATCGCAAGATAGTCAAAATATTTGAATTGTTTGGGAATGACAAGCCACTTGGATTGTGCGACGCGAAGCATTCCTGATATTTCACGTGCACGACTCATCGGCGTAATCAAGCATGTCACCGCGCCGATACGGACAAGGGCACAATGCAAAACAACATATTCTGCCCAGTTAGGTAACTGGATTGCAACGCGATCATTGGGCTGTATACCCAAACTCAGCAGCCCAGCTGCGACCCGATAAGAAGCATCTTGTAACTGAGCATAAGTCATAGACTGTCGAGAATCAATGATGACAATCTGACTAGGTCTAGATTTCGCATACTCATCAAGATCATCGATGATAAGCTTATCCAACCAGATACCACTCGATCGGTACTGCTCAGACAGCGACCACTCAGTTAGCGTCCCAGACAGATGCATACTCGCATTAATTCCCTTCAAAAATAGGGGTCTGTTTAGCTACAAATGCGTTGTAAGCACGCTCATAATCTTTGGTCTGCATACAAATAGCCTGCGCTTGTGCTTCCGCTTCAATTGCCTCATCAATCCCCATGCTCCATTCCTGATGAATGCAGCGCTTGGTCATTGCATGCGCAAAGGTTGGACCATCCGCTATTTTTCTAGCCATTTCTTGCGTATCGGCCAAAAGAGTTTCTGGTTGACAGACTCGGTTATAAAACCCCCAGCGCTCCGCTTCCAAACCATCCATCGAGCGTCCGGTGTACAGCAATTCCGATGCGCGGCCTGCACCGATAATTCTTGGAAGCATATTGCAAGCCCCCATGTCAGCACCGGCCAATCCTACTTTCACAAAGAGGAAAGCGACTTTACTGGTCGCAGTACCAAAGCGCATATCTGAAGCCATCGCAATGATGGCTCCCGCTCCCGCACAAATACCGTCAATCGCCGAAAAAATTGGCTGAGGGCAGTTACGCATCGCCTTGACCAAATCCCCCGTCATCCTAGTAAACGCCAGCAATCCACTCATATCATCCTGCTTTTGCATTTGAACCAGAGGACCAATGATTTCATGCACATCACCTCCGGAGCAAAAGTTTCCACCTGCACCCACCACAACAACTGTTTTGACAGACTTCACATACGTCAAGTTATTAAACAAATCTCGTAATTCAGCGTAGGACTCAAACGTCAAAGGATTCTTTCTCTCAGGTCTGTTAAGAGTAATCGTCATGACCTTACCGACAACATCCATTTTGAAATGTTTAGGCTGATAGTGTTCAAAGTCAAATGTGGATGGCTGGAATTTTGAAATTAAGTCAGACATAAATGTTCTCAATAAAATTAAATTAGCTGTAATAAAAACTGTTGACGTCTCGCATTAGCCGACCATTGTCAGTCCACCGCTCACACTCATAATTTGAGCCGTCACGTAATTTGAATCCTCAGACGCAAAAAACAAAATTGCGCTGGCTGTTTCCTCTGGCATCGCCAGTCGTTTGAAAGGGATGGCTTTGATTAATGCTTCCTTGAGCTTGTCTGGCTGCGCATGAAACAACGGCGTATCTGTTGGCCCAGGACATACACAATTCACATGAATTTGATAACGTGCCATTTCTCGCGCAAGTGATTTAGTAAAAGCGATCATTCCACCTTTCGCAGCGGCGTAAACTGTTTCTCCCATACTACCAACGCGGCCAGCATCGCTCGCTACATTCACGATCTTGCCTGATCCCGCTTGAATCATTGTTGGCAACAATGCCTGAGTCAATGTAATAGGTCCCATTAAGTTGATTTGCATCACCTTATGCATAAACTCAGGAGTATTGTTTACGAATGGCTCTATACGATCCCATCCTGCCGCATTGACGATTGCATCGACAGCCGGTACCTGTGCCAGCATGCGCTCACAGCCACTGATGATGGACGCCCTGTCACCAAGATCTACTTTGATATAAGTGAAAGAGCCGGCGCCATTTTTTTGATTGATCTCGGACTCAATATTGACACCTCCTACGCTATCAATATCCAAGCCAAAAACGTGGTAACCCTTATTCACAAATGCGATGGCTGTTGCTTTTCCGATGCCAGATGCCGCACCTGTTACAACCGCATTCTTTTTTACTTTTGACATAGCTATCCCTTGAAGATTAATTGTTTATTTTCTTTTATTTTTTTCTAAAAATGACCGCACTCGCTCTTGTGTTTCTCTAGCCTGATAGAGTCTCCTCGTTGCCTCAAGCTCCATTGAGAAACCACTCGGACCCAATTGCGATGCCGCAGCGATACACGCCTTACTTTCAGACAGCGCCATACGCGAGAGCCCCGCTAGACGCACTACAATCTCTTGAGCACGAACATTTAAATCCTCTCGCGGTACCGACCATTGCGCGATTCCTAATTGTTCGGCAGACTGACCATCGATCACCTCAGCTGTCAGTATCAAGCGATTTGCGATACCTTGTCCGCATAGTCTAGTTAGACGTTGCGTCCCCCCTGCACCGGGTATCACGCCAAGACTGGCCTCAGGCAAACCTAACTTAGCCTCATGAGCCACGATGCGCAAGTCGCAGGCCAACGCGAGCTCTAATCCGCCTCCAAGAGCGGCACCGCTGATGACTGCCAGCGTCACACCCGGCAGCGTTTCAATACGAGAAAAAAGTGCCTGAAATTGGGTAATACTTTGCACCATTTTGTCGGCGCCCTCTTCCGTCTCTATGCATTCACTCATTTGAGCGAGATCTGCTCCTGCACAAAAGACCTTCAGTGATGATTCAATCATCAACACATTCCAATCTTCACGACGCAACAAGTCGTCGATTGCGGCATGAAACTGCGCTAACAGTTGATCATTGATAGCATTGACTGGGGCGCGCGAAAGCGTTATTCGTGCAATACGATCAGAGACATTTAGCGCTAACAAATCATTCCTCCAATTCCCAGCAGATGCTTTGAGAGATCAAGCGAAATCAAAACTTGCTTATAGGCACTTTACAGAATGAATGATCGTTCAGTCAATAACTAAAACTATCTGCTTAATTTTTCGTATGCACGCTTACCTTTTATAGTCAGCGCAGCAGGCAGGATCAAATTCAGTCCTCGTTGAATATATTCTTCGACATCCATCTCCGGACGAAAGCGCCAAGACTTCAACGCCCAAGCATGTGCGAACATCACAATTTGATATGTCAGCATCTCTACATCCAGATCTGATTTCATCGTCCCATCTTTGATGCACTGCGCAATACATTCCGTAATCAATGCGTTGGACTCGAGTTCTTTTTGCTGAATGATGGCACGTCGCTCTTTGGGTAACGATTTTGTCTCTCTATAAGCCAAAACAGTCGCATTGACGTTCTTGTCAATGATATTGATATACGCTCGGACAGCAGCATCAATTTTTTCGACTGGACTTGTTGAGTTCGCCAACACAGGGGGAATCTCCTGTATGTATTGGTCAAGAACTTTCATGAGCGCCAAAAACAAGATGTCTTCTTTGTCTTCGACATACTGATAGATGAGTCCAATACTGACCCCGGCAGCTTGTGCAATATCCCGGATTGTGGTCACGTGATAGCCACGCTGACCGAACAAATCGATCGCGGAGTCTATGAACTGGGCCCGACGTTTTTCAACGAGTCCGGGCACATCCACTTTGCTTCTGACATGCGCAAGTGCGTTATTTTTGGATTGGGGCATGGAGCAAAAAAGGGCACTAAGACATAAATTGTTTATTCATCAGCGATTTGATCGTACCATAGGATCGCAAAGTTATTAGAGTGCATCAATGCAACGCACAAGGAGACATGATGGATTTGGGTATCCGAGGTAAAACAGCAATGATTACGGCATGCAGCTCTGGCCTAGGGCTTTCCATTGCCCAGCGTCTTGCTGCTGAAGGATGCAATCTTGTATTGTTTGCCCGCTCAGCAGACAAGCTTGAAAACCTGGCCAGTACCCTGACCAAGGAACACGGAATTCAAGTGATCGCAGTTCCGGGAGACATGACGCTTGAACAAGATATCGTAAGACTCACCAATGAGACAGAGAAAATCTTTGGGGGACCTGATATTTTAGTGTTGAATACAGGCCGTCCCCCTCTAAAGATGACGACCGTTCTGGGTGAAACCGATTCAGGCAGGTGGGAAGCGGCTTACAACACTCAACTTTTAGCAGCATCACTGGTTGTCAGAATTGTTGTACCCAAAATGATCGGTCGCGGATGGGGACGGATTGTGGGTGTGACCTCTGCTTCTGTCAAAGCACCAATGCCCAATCACGCTCTTTCATCCGTTTACCGTGCCGGAGTGACTGCCTTACTCAAACATCTAGCCAACGAAATTGCACAGCACCACATTACCGTCAACACGGTTCAACCCGCATCCATCGGAACCGAGGCACTCACCTCCTCTTATGACATGAAGGAAAGGATTAAGCGCGTTCCGCTAGGCAGACTTGGGACGCCAGACGAACTCGCAGCTGCGGTTGCTTTTTACGCATCGCAACATGCCGGTTTTATTACAGGTACCAGTCTTGCTGTCGATGGTGGGATGGCGGGAAACTTACAGTAAATTTGCTATTGACTTAAATACCAATCAAGCAAATAATGGAAACATAAAACTGAACGATCGTTCATTCAGCTATATCTGTCAATTAAACAGAAATTCATGATGGGGCGCCAGATCGAACTGGTGGGGACACAAAATGCAAGATGAGTTTTCTGCCGAACAACTCCAGCTTAAGGACATGGTCCGTCGCGTTGCGCGTGAGAAAGTAGCGCCCCGTGCCAATGACATCGATCGAAGTGGTGAGTATCCACAAGACATGTTCGAATTACTTTGCGAGCTCGGGTTATTCGCCTTACCTTTCCCCGAAG
>JBIKOQ010000317.1:0-3141 GCA_044357955.1 Burkholderiaceae bacterium
CTTTGTGCAAACTTGCTCATAGCTAGGATGCTCGACCGAACCCCCACAATATCCGGACTCGACAGCGTGTACCCCCTTCAAGGCCTTGAATACGGCCTCGGTGCACCAAAAACAACCGCCACCAAAAACAGCGGCTTCTAATGTCGATGAATGATTCACACTTAATTCCTTAGAGAAATGATCCATTGCGCCAGTTTTTCCGCGTCTTGTTCGCTCATAGACTGACCAGGCATGGGGACCGCGCCCCATTGTCCACGCCCACCCTTTCGGATGACTTGGACGAAATACGGGACGACGTCCTCTTTATTGGCATGACGCTGAGCAATCGCCCTAAAAGAAGGGCCAACACGCTTATTGTCAACTTGATGGCAACCCAAGCACGCTCGGGACTTGGCAAGAGCCAGGCCCTCTTCGATTGTCATCGCGGCAGGCGCGCCTGCCGGAGCGCCTGTTGGAGCACCTGCGGGGGTCGTTGCGCTCGCCTGAGCCGAAAGTGACACAACCATGGCTAAGGCGAACGCGCATGCATGACCAAACCGCCAAACGACCTGAGCAGAAAGCCTCTTACTTATCAAAAGCATCAGTGACGGCTCCACGGCTTGCTGAACTCACGAGCTTGGCCAACTTGGCCAGCACGCCACGGTTGTAGCGTGGCAAAGGCTGCTTCCAAAGCTTGCGGCGTCGCTCGATTTCAGCCTCGGCAACGTTGAGTTGAAGCAGTTGAGTATGCGCATCGATCGTGATGGAGTCACCTTCTTCAACGAGGCCAATCAAGCCTCCTACAAAAGCCTCAGGCGAAACGTGTCCAACCACCATGCCCCAGGTGCCACCTGAGAAACGACCGTCCGTAATCAGACCCACGGTTTCACCCAAACCCTGCCCGACCAAGGCGGAGGTGGGCGCCAACATTTCACGCATGCCTGGACCACCCTTGGGACCTTCGTAACGAATCACCACCACATCGCCGTGCTGAATTTTGCGCGCCATGATGGCAGCCATCGCATCATCCTCTGAGTCAAAGACGCGCGCGGGTCCAGTGATCACTGGATTTTTGAGTCCTGTGATTTTTGCGACACAACCCTCTGGCGAAAGATTGCCTTTTAAAATCGCCAAGTGACCCTGTGCATACATCGCATTCGGAATCGCACGAATAACCGTTTGACCGGCGGGTGGCTGATCCGGCACATCTTTGAGTACCTCGGCAATCGTCTTGCCACTGATGGTCATGCATTCGCCGTGAAGCAAACCTGCGTTGAGCAAAATCTTCATGACCTGAGGGATGCCGCCTGCACGATGCAAATCGACCGTCAAATAGGATCCGGAAGGTTTGAGATCGCACAAGACGGGCACACGTTTGCGGACTGTTTCAAAATCATCGATCGTCCAAGGCACTTCGGCGGCATGTGCAATTGCCAGAAAGTGCAAGACGGCATTGGTCGATCCACCAATCGCCATAATGACCGACACCGCATTCTCGATCGATTTGCGTGTAATGATGTCGCGCGGCTTGCGGCCATGACGCACAGCATCGACCAAGACGCGCGCAGCCTCAGCGGCCTTGGTAATGGCTTCGCCATCTTCGTTTGCCAAGGTGCTTGAATAAGGCAGCGCCATGCCCATCGCCTCGAACGAGGAACTCATCGTGTTGGCTGTGTACATGCCACCACAAGAGCCTGAGCCCGGAATCGCTTTTTGCTCGATCGCCTTGAAGTCCTCGGTACTCATGCGGCCCATGGTGAACTCACCGACCGCTTCGAACACTGACACAATATTCAGATCACGGCCTTTATGGGAGCCGGGTTTGATCGTGCCACCATAAACGTAAATACCAGGAACATTGGTGCGCGCGATACCGATCATGCCACCGGGCATGTTTTTGTCGCAACCACCCACTACGACTACGCCATCCATCCACTGGCCCTGTACGGCCGTTTCAATACAGTCCGCAATCACTTCGCGCGAAACGAGCGAGTACTTCATGCCTTCAGTGCCCATCGACATGCCATCTGAAATCGTGGGCGTGCCAAACATCTGGGGATTGGCCTTGGCTTCGCGAATCGCAATAATGGCGGCATCGACCAGAGGCTGTAAACCACTGTTGCAGGGCGTAATCGTGGAGTGAGCATTCGCCACACCAATCATCGGGTTGGAAAAATCTGATTCTTTGTAACCCATCCCGTAATACATGGAACGGTTGGGTGCGCGCGTGACGCCTTCGGTAATATTTTTGGAACGATCGTTATTTGCCATGAGTAAACACCTATCAGTGAAGTTTGCAGCGGTTATTATCGGACATCTTTTGCTTGGTGGCTTGTGATGCTGCAATTTCCTAATTTTGACCCAATTGCGATAAAACTGGGGCCTATTGCGATCCATTGGTATGGATTAATGTATTTGACGGCGTTCGGATCGGCCTGGTTGCTTGGACGGTGGAGAATCAAGCACCAGAAAACGACGATGACGATGCGCGACCTGGAAGACATCATCTTTTACGGTGTTCTCGCAGTGGTAGCGGGCGGCAGGCTAGGCTATGTGCTGTTTTACAAGCCCGCCTATTACCTCGCGCACCCTCTTGAAATTTTTTATCTTTGGGAAGGAGGCATGTCTTTTCACGGCGGACTCCTCGGCGTCATGCTGATGATGTTTTGGCTGTCTCGCAGCCGCAAATATCCCTTTTTAATGGTCTGCGATTTCGTTTCACCCTTGATTCCGCTGGGCTTAGCTGCGGGCCGCTTAGGCAATTTCATCAATGGCGAACTCTGGGGGCGAGCGAGCACGCTGCCTTGGGCGATGGTGTTTCCTCAAAGCGGCGACGGGATCGCCAGACACCCCTCACAGCTCTACCAACTCGGGCTCGAAGGCCTGGCTCTTTTTGTACTTGTTTGGTGGTTTGCCAACAAAGCGCGTCCGATGGGTCAGATCAGCGCCATCTTCTTGATAGGTTATGGATTTTTCCGCTTTATAGCTGAGTTTGCCCGCCAGCCTGATAATTTTCTGGGATTACTGGCTGCGGGCCTCACGATGGGGCAGTGGCTCTCATTGCCCATGATCATTGCCGGGATTGCTCTGTATCAATGGGCCGCAAAAAAAGCCAAAAAATAAAAAACAAACATAAAAAAAGCCTGCCCATTCATAAGGCAG
>JBIKOQ010000318.1:0-3131 GCA_044357955.1 Burkholderiaceae bacterium
TGCTCAGCACGTTGATGTTTCGAAACTCCCGCAGAGACCGGTGTTTCATCCACCATGCACCCTGCAGCATTGGCAAGGCTTGCGTCCAGCCAGTGAGCAGCTGCTCGCCGCGCTTGGACTGACTTTGCAACCGTTTACCGAAACCCATCTGTGTTGCGGTTCTGCAGGAGCCTATTCAGTATTGCAGCCAGAGATTTCGACTGCACTGCGTGATCGTAAATTAGATCACCTCAACGCAGCCAAACCAGACATGATGTTGTCATCCAATATTGGCTGCATTGGTCATTTGCAAAGCGGGACGGACACGCCGGTCCGTCACTGGATCGAAGCGGTCGATGCCGCGTTGAAATAATTAAGAGTGATCGACTGCTTTGACCAGGTCTTCGATGACTTTTTTGGCATCACCAAAGACCATCATGGTTTTGTCCATATAGAACAGTTCGTTATCTAGGCCGGCATAGCCTGAGGCCATGGAGCGCTTGTTCACGATAATGGTTTTGGCTTTATAGGCCTCTAGGATCGGCATGCCGGCAATCGGTGACTTGGGATCTGTTTTAGCGGCGGGGTTGACGACGTCATTTGCGCCCAACACCAACACAACATCTGTCTGCGCAAATTCGCTGTTGATGTCTTCCATTTCGAACACTTGATCGTAGGGCACTTCAGCCTCGGCAAGTAACACGTTCATATGGCCTGGCATACGTCCGGCCACAGGGTGGATCGCGTATTTCACGGTGACACCGCGTTCGGTGAGTTTCTCAGCCAGCTCTTTTAGTGCGTGCTGGGCACGCGCGACAGCCAAACCATAGCCTGGCACGATGGTGACGGTTTCTGCGTTGGTCAATAGAAATGCGACATCATCGGAGCTGCCTGAACGCACGGTACGCTGCACGCCATCTCCCGCGGCGGGACCCGCATCGGTTGCACCGCCAAAGCCTCCCAAAATCACGTTAAAGAAAGACCTGTTCATGGCCTTGCACATGATGTAGGACAAAATTGCACCTGAGGAGCCCACGAGGGAGCCAGCGATGATCAGCATCGGATTGTTGAGCGAAAAGCCGATGCCTGCCGCGGCCCAGCCCGAGTAGCTATTGAGCATCGACACGACCACGGGCATATCGGCGCCACCAATCGGGATGATGATCAGCACGCCGAGGATAAAGGCGATGATCGTCAGGATGACAAACGGCGTCCAGTTCTGCGTCAGCATGAACCAGATGCCGCAGCCGAGCATCACTAACGCTAATGCTAGGTTGACCATATGTTGCCCGGTAAAAACCACCGGCGCACCCTGGAAAAGACGGAATTTGTATTTGCCGGAAAGTTTGCCGAAGGCGATCACCGATCCTGAAAAGGTAATCGCACCCACAAACGTTCCAATAAACAATTCGAGACGATTGCCAAAGGGGATAGGATCGCCCTTTGCTGCGACAATACTAAAGGCGTGTGGTTCGGCCACAATGGCGATGGCGATCGCGACGGCGGCCAGACCAATCATGCTATGCATAAAAGCCACCAGCTCTGGCATTTTGGTCATTTCTACGCGCTTAGCCATGAGTGTGCCAACGGTGCCACCGATGAGCAGCCCCACGAGTACCCAAGCCAAGCCAACGCCTGCCTGTGCTTCGCGAGAGAGACTGACAATTAAGGCTGCAGTCGTCAACACAGCGATGACCATACCTGCCATGCCAAAGGCATTGCCCAGACGCGAGGTCGTGGGATGAGAAAGGCCTTTAAGCGCCTGGATGAAACAAACTGAAGCGATCAGATAGAACAGGGTGACCACGTTAATGGAAATCATGCGCGGCTCCCATGGTCAGATGCCTTGTCTTGAGCCGCTTTGTCTTGAACGGCTTTGTCTTTTGGTGCTTTCTTTTTAAACATTTCGAGCATCCGTCGGGTGACTAGAAAACCACCAAAGACGTTGACCGCAGCAAGTGCGACCGCAAATACACCCATGCCGCGAGCGAGTCCACCCTCGGTGAGGGCGGCGGCTAACATCGCACCGACAATGATAATGGCCGAGATGGCGTTCGTGACAGCCATCAAGGGTGTGTGCAGAGCAGGGGTGACGTTCCAGACCACGTGGTAGCCGACATAGATGGCCAGCACAAAAATGATGAGATTCACCAGGGTAGGGCTAATGGCTTCCATTATTGCTTCCTTAAGTTTTTGCCGCCTTCGCAGACGAGACAAGCTGCAACGATATCGTCATCACGTGCAATCGCCAGTTTGGCTTCCTTGTCGATGATGAGCTTGAGGAAGTCCAACACGTTGCGTGCATACAGTGCAGAAGCATCAGTGGCGAGCATGCCAGGCAGATTGGTCAGGCCAACGAGTGCAACGCCGTTCTCATAGACCACTAGACCCTTTTGCGAAAGAGGGCAGTTGCCGCCTCGCTCTACCGCGAGGTCGACGATCACCGAGCCAGGTTTCATCGCGCGCACGGTGTCGGCTGAGATAAGCGTCGGGGCCGGGCGACCAGGAATAAGTGCCGTAGAAATCACGATGTCGGCTTGTTTGCAGCGCTCAGAAACGAGTACGGCCTGACGTTGCATCCAGCTGGCGGGCATGGGGCGGGCATAGCCACCTACGCCTTTGGCGATTTCACGCTCCTCGTCAGTTTCGAACGGGACGTCGATGAATTTGGCACCGAGAGATTCGACCTGTTCCTTGGCTGCAGGACGCACGTCGGACGCCTCCACTACAGCGCCGAGTCGCTTGGCCGTTGCGATCGCTTGTAAACCCGCCACACCCGTGCCCAAAATGACAACGCGTGCGGCTTTAACGGTGCCTGCTGCCGTCATCATCATGGGGAACATGCGACCGTAGTAGTGTGCGCCTAGCAAGACGGCTTTGTAACCGGCGAGGTTAGCCTGCGAAGACAAAACATCCAAGCTTTGTGCACGTGTGGTACGAGGCGCGGCTTCGAGTGCAAACGCGGTGATCCCTGCTTGCGCCATGGCATCGAGACCTGCTTCATCAAAAGGATCGAGCATGCCGACCAGGGTGCTTCCTGGAGAGATCGTGGTGAGTTCTGAGGCACTCGGTGCACGCACTTTTAGAATAAGCGGCGCGGCCAATGCTTGCGAAGCATCAACGATTTTTGCTCCAGCCTGTTCATAAGCCTG
>JBIKOQ010000375.1:0-2749 GCA_044357955.1 Burkholderiaceae bacterium
CGATGAGTCTGCGCTGTTGACCGACGAGGTTGAGCTGGTATTGCAAGTCAATGGCAAACTTCGGGGCAGTCTGAGTGTTGCCCGCGAAGCCACCCGCGAACAAATCGAACAACTCGCGATTGCACACGAGTCTGTCTCACGCAATCTCGAGGGCCGTCCGCCCAAGCGAGTCATCGTGGTTCCTGGCAAACTTGTTAACGTCGTTGGATAACGGGAATATACCTGAATGAATCGGTCCATCGTGCGCATGCTGCTTGGTTTAATGACATTATTGCTTGCAGGCTGCGGCTTCAAAATGCAAGGCGCCACGCCCATGCCCTTTGACTCACTCGCCATCACGATTCCTCAAAACTCCCAATTTGGGGCGGACCTGCGTCGCGCCATTCGTGCGGCCTCGCCTGGGATCGTCATTATCGAACCCTCTGCGGCCCAATCTGGCGTCAAAACTGTCCCGCAAGCAAAGCTCGAACAGGTCTCCGAGTTCCGCAATTCTCGTATCGTCTCCCTCAATGCACGAGGCAAGCCCGAAGAGTTTGAATTAACCTTGGTCTATACCTTCCGACTCGTCAATGCCAAAAACCAGATCATTCTGCCTGAGACAACGCTTGCAGCTGCGCGCTCGATGCCCTTCGATGAGCGTGTCGTCCAGGCCAAAGAAGGCGAAGCCGTCACCCTTTTTCGCGATATGCAAAAGAGCTTAATTCCTCGCATGATGAGGCGCCTGACAGCCCCTGACATCAAGCAGCGCTGGGATGTACTTAAAGACTCCTCTCCAGCCGAGCAAGAGAATATTGAAACAGCCACTCCCATTCAAGCTCCGGCAGAAAATTTGCCCACGCCATGGCAAATTCCTTCCCTGACGCCTCTACCCATTCCGGTCAATCCGGGCGGCTAAGCGGATCACCACGTGGATGCGCAACGCCTCATCAATGAACTCAGCCGACCAGGCGCAAAACTGGCGGCACTATTCGTGGTCACGGGCGATGATCCTCTGCTGACGATCGAAGCGACGGATGCTCTGCGTGGCATCGCACGCGCCGCAGGTTTTCTCGAACGCAGTTCTTTTTTGATGGATGCGCGGAGTGACTGGAGTGCGCTCACCATGGCGGGTCAAAGCGGCTCTCTTTTTGGCGATAAACAACTCGTTGAGATTTCTTTACCAACAGGCAAACCCGGAAAAACAGGTGCCGATGCTCTGATTGCTCTGGCCAAACGCTGCGCCGGCATGACTGCCGAAGATGTGCTCACCCTCGTTTCCCTGCCTAGACTAGACAGAGCAACCCGCGAAGGCAAGTGGGCCAGTGCGTTACAGTCAGCTGGAAAATTTATCGACATCCCGAGTGTCGAGCGCACGCAACTGCCCCGCTGGATTGCCGACAGATTGGCGCGACAAGCCCAGGAGACAGATGCCGAAACGTTGCAATGGCTCGCGGACAAGGTCGAGGGCAATCTTTTAGCGGCCCATCAGGAAATTCTCAAACTAGGCTTGTTATTTGAACCTGGCAAACTTTCTGCCAACGATATAGAACAATCCGTCATGAACGTGGCGCGCTACGATGTGTTTGGTTTACGCGATGCGATGCTCGTGGGCGATGTGCCACGCATGATCCGCATCATGGATGGGCTCAAAGCAGAGGGTGAGGCGCTCCCCTTGGTGCTCTGGGCCATCGGGGAGGAAATCAGGACGCTTGCGCGCATTTCACAAGCGGTATCAGCCGGACAGGATTTGTCTAGCGTGCTACGCTCACAGCGTGTGTTTGGTTCACGCGAACCACTTGTCCGCAAAGCATTGTCTCGTGTCTCTGCACGCAGCTGGCCTGCTGCGGTCCAGCATGCACACGAAGTGGATCGATTGATCAAAGGCCTGCATGTCTCCGGGCGTCTTCAAGACCCCTGGGAAGAAATGAACCGTCTCGCGATGCGCATCGCTTTTAAACCGACCTGATTCTATGACTCCTATTTTTAATGCAATCCAGCAAATCGGACGACAAGCGCGCCAAGCTGCGCGCTTGATGATGCGCGCCAGCAGTGCTCAAAAAGCACATGCTTTACACGCGATGGCAGATGCGCTGTCAGAGCAACGCGCGACACTCAAAGCCGCCAACCAACGCGACATCGAGGCTGCGAAAGCTCGTAGACTCGAATCGGCACTGCTAGACCGACTTACACTCTCTGATCGAAGTATCGATCTCATGATCGAAGGCTTGCGCCAGATCGCCGCGATGCCTGACCCCATAGGCGAACTCACTGCCACCAAGATTCGGCCTAACGGCATGCAGGTCGCACAGATGCGGGTTCCATTGGGAGTCGTCGGAATTATCTATGAGTCTCGACCCAACGTGACCATCGATGCCGCAGCACTTTGCCTAAAATCCGGCAACGCTGCAATCTTGCGAGGCGGCAGTGAGGCGTTGCATTCCAATCTCGCACTCGGCAAGATCGTGACGCATGGACTCAACGTCGCAGGTCTTCCTGCGCTGGCTGTTCAAGTCATCGATACACCTGATCGTGCCGCTGTCGGCGCACTGATTACGATGACCGAGTATATCGACGTCATCATTCCACGCGGCGGCAAGAGTCTCATCAAGCGGCTTGCTGACGAAGCACGCGTTCCTATGATCAAACATTTGGACGGCAACTGTCATGTGTATGTGGATGAATTTGCGGACTTGAGCAAAGCCTCTGACATTGCTTTCAATGCCAAAACGTATCGCTACGGTGTTTGTGGTGCGATGGAGACACTGCTCGT
>JBIKOQ010000319.1:0-3108 GCA_044357955.1 Burkholderiaceae bacterium
GGTGTGCGCAAAACTATGAGCAAGTTTTGAAAACTGATGAATGGCGTTGCGCAAACAATCAGCTCCGATCGCCGCAGTGGAGGGAGTCTTGGATTCAAATGCTCGAAGTGGAGGCGGAGCTTTCCCGCGATCGTTTGAGATTTCGATCAACCCATGGTTGCGCGCAGTGCACTAAAGGTTTGCCGGATCTCGTAGGGATATCCGGTCGTACCGTAGCGGCTGAGATTATTGAGCCCTCCCAAGAACCTGAGTTTTTGTTGGGTCTCAGAGCGAACGATGGTCTTGCCTTGCATCGATGGTTTGAGCAAAGAAAGAGAAGTCCGATCAAGGATTCCAATATGCAGGGTAAGACCGCCAGACAATGCGCACTTTTTAAAGTGTGGACAGGTCAACTCGATCCGCGAACTGTTGAGCAAACTTTCGGTACGATTTCTTTAATGAGTGAGTCTTCACGTGTCTCTTTATGAGTGGATATGCTCGCTTCATTTAAGTCGATGGTCTGACTTTTTGAAAGACCTTTGGATCCATATGGCTGGGTGGTCATTTCGATCTCAGCGAGCCGACTATTACGAGTATTTGGCTGACCTGATTGATGCGACAGGTGGTTCTAAAACATTGCTCAATATTTTCCAAGACGATGCTTTGCGTTATTCAACGGGTGCGCGCGGAGTTTTGTCGCGTGTATGGCTTGAACGCTTTCCTCAGGCGGGCGGTGATTTATTTTCAACATGGAGTGGCACTTTGCCGCTCGAAGATCTATTAGCGATCCAATCCGCCCAGTATGCGGGGGCAGATGCGCTGACTAGAACCTTAAGGCAGCTCGCCTATGTTGTGAGGTTAGTCGATCGGGCTCGCCTCATGTTGCTCACGACAGCCTTTTCAGGTGTCGCAGGATTATTAATGGCATTTGGTTCAATTTTGTCGATTCCATTTTTTACAGCAAAGCAATTTAGACAAGTTTTTGCAGCGGTTCCTCCAGAATATTTTTCTTCTTGGACAAAAGCGTTGTTTGCGACAGAAGAAGCGCTTAGCTTTGCATGGTCTTACGTAGGCTTGGGGCTGCTTGTTGCTGTGATTGCTTTGCTCTGGTCGTTTGCAAATTGGACAGGTAGGTTTAGGGAACTCGCTGATCGCATCGGGCCTTGGGCGTTTTATCGAAGAGTTCATACCTTGCGCTTCATCTCCTTGCTCGCTGTGACCTTAAGTCCCGGTGGGTGTCATAGTGCACGCCTAAGAGATGCTATTGCACTTCAAACGCAAGGTGCTACCCCTTGGTTTGAAAGGCATTTGTGCGCAATGGTCAGGCGCTTGGATCTCGGTGCGTCTGCGACGGATGCGTTAGATACGGGGTTAATTGATCCAGCAATTTGGTGGTATTTCACGGATTTAACGCGAACTCTTGGCTTGGATGAGGCTTTGCAACGAACGCGGTTAAGAACTGAAGTCTTTGCGCTTAAGTGTATCGGTATGCAAGCACTCTATTTACGCTGGGGTGCGTTGCTGTTTGCTTTAGTCATCGTTCTTGGCATTGCTTTTTGGCATGCTCAGGTTTTTGACGAACTCAGACAGGCCTTGAGTTTGCATTATTCCCATTAATTATTTTTAGGATTGTTTCATGTCATTTGATGCTGTTTTAAAGTGCGCCCGCAATACATCTTCTTTAATTTTTATGTTTCAGAAAAGAGAGTTTCCCTCCAAGTCGACGCGACAGCGGCAGTATGGATTTTCACTCATCGAAATTTCAATTGTGACGACCATCATGATGTTGCTCGCGATCGTCGGTATTCCCGCGATTCAGGGTTACGTCGTGGAGAGCAAAGTTCCCCGAGTGGCCGAAGAGTTACAGCGTTTCGTTGCGCGACTCAAGGTCACGACAAACGGTTTTGGTGCGAGCCCTTATGCGGGTGTAGATACGAGAGTGCTTGCAAACTCTTTGCGCGGTTCTAGTGTCGTGGCTGTGTCAGGGGAGGGCGCCGGTGCGAATGTCGCCCATGGACTGGGTGGGCAAGGCGTCTCGGGCCGAGGCGTGATCCGTGTGGAGCCCTACGCATTATCCGGTGCACCTGTTGGTTCAGCATTTTTACTCACGCTCAATGACGTGAATCATGCGGCATGTCCGGGTCTGGCTTCTATTTTGCAGCGTGTTGCAGAGGTCGTCACCATATCCGGTAGCGGAGGACCTGTCAGAGTCAAAGATCATTTGCATGAGCCTATTTCTCCTTATAACCCTTTGTTGGCGGATGCTCAGTGTTCGAATGGAGACCGCAATATTTTTGAGTTTGTGATTCGCTGATGCGTACGAGTGTTTCGTTGAGGCGTAAGAGTGTTTCGTTGATGAGTACGAGTGTTTCGCTGGGGCGAACCGAGCAGTGTGGTTTTTCTTTATTTGAAATGATCGTTGTGACGGCACTGACTTCTCTGATTGGTGTTTGGTCAGCGACAACCTGGGTTCAGCAGTCTGAAGATGCTGCTTCTGAAGCGATGGGGCGATGGCTGATCACCGTCAAGGAGTCCGTAGATCAGATGCTCGTGCGTCAGGCAGATTTTTTGAGTGGACTGTCTGCGACGGGTTCGGGTTTAGAGGGTTACCAAAATATCTGGCGACCGTCACTCAGCGAGTTGGTGGGAGCAGGACATTTGTCTAAGGGGTTTGCCCTGCGAGCTCCGCTCGGCTATGACGTGAGTATCAAGGTGCTTAAACCTCGTGGATTGTGTTTGACTCAAGGTTGTAAGCTTGAGGCTCTCACAATTGCGACGCCACAACAATCTCAGGGCCATCAAGCCAGCACGATGATGCGAATTGGCAGGATCTTAGGGTCTTTTAAAGGCCAAGGTGCGAGCGTGACGCAGCTCTCTCCGGAGCGCGTGCGAGGTCCCACAGTGGACTTGCCCAATCCGCCTGAGTCCGATATGTTGCAGTTACCGATTGGATCGATTGTTTTACAAAGTTTTTTCGACTCTAGTGCTCAGGCGTCCTTTTTAAGGCAAAGAGAACTGCGTGACGTGCAGTTAGGTGCCAATTTGAATGTGAAGGGTAGAGTCTCGGTAGGTAGTGCTCTCTCTGCAGCCGGACGAATTTCTAGTTCTGAACATCTTCAGCTGGCCGCG
>JBIKOQ010000320.1:0-3100 GCA_044357955.1 Burkholderiaceae bacterium
TCATGTGGGATTCCCAAACTGACAGTCAATCTATTGATTCTATACGGGTAAACCCAGATATCCTGGAGAGAAGGCCAGATTTTCCTAGAAAACTGGCCCAACATGCCCAAAAAGCTAAATAATATTTACTACAAATTGCGGCAAATCGCTTGCGTGACGTCCGTACACGAGGCCAGACCACCCAGATCTCGTGGAATCGCTTTGCCTTGAGAAAGTGTTAATTCCACCGCGCGCTCGATACGACCCGCTGCCTCGGTCAAATTCGCATCTTGATGACGATCCCCTAACCAACGCAACATAAATGACCCTGAAAGTACCGTCGCCAAGGGGCTGGCGATATTTTGACCCGCGATATCAGGGGCCGAGCCATGCGCACCTTGAAACAAACCATGATGATCGCCCAACTCGCCCGAGGGCGCGATTCCCATGCCACCGACTGTGGCGGCACCTAGGTCGGAAATAATATCTCCGAACATGTTCTCCGCAACAATCACGTCGTAAAACTCAGGGCGCTTGACCAAATGCACCGTGATCGCGTCCACATAGGAATAATCGATCGCCACGTCAGGATAGCTCTGCGCCACTTCATCGCAAATCGCTCTGAAAAAAGCATAGCTGCGCAAAATATTGGCTTTGTCGCACACGGTCATGCGGCGCTTGTGATCCGAAGGCGCGCCCCCACGCTTGCGCGACAGCTCGAAGGCAAATTTGGCGATACGCTCAACGCCCTTGCGCGTAAGCACCAAGGTATCGGTCGCGACCTCCCCGCGCAACAGGACGCCCGCACCGCGGCTCGCGTAGAGACCCTCGGTGTTTTCGCGCACAATGACGTAGTCGATATCGCCCGCTTGGCGATTTTTTAAAGGAGAAAAATCACCTTGATACAGACGAATAGGCCGCACGTTGGCGTACAGATCTAACTTGAAACGCAACTGTAAATGCAGATCATTGCCCACCTCGGTCCCATCAGGATAGGTCACATCGGGCAAGCCGGCCGCACCATGCAACATGGCATGCGAGGTTTGACAAGCCGCATACGTTTCCTCTGGCAATACAAAGCCCGACTTGACGTAATGCGAAGCACCTCCCGGAAACTGATTAAAGTCCATGACGCCCGTCCCCAGAGCCTCCTGGAGCACGGTCACCGTTGCGCTACACACCTCCGGACCGATGCCGTCGCCTTCAATCGTTGCAATTTGGTACTTAGCCATCTCTTTCTGGTCTCCCGTATTGTTGAGTTCGACCATAAACGTGTGTTCTGGCCTCTTTGTCTTTTGCACGCTTAGTATATGTTTACAATGATTCGGTGTCAGGATCAGCGTCTTGCCCGCTTTTTAAAACCGTTTTCGTCCACAGGAATACACATGGCCATCAAAATCGATTACGTCTCGGATATCGCGTGCCCCTGGTGTGCGGTAGGCCTTGGCGGACTAGAAATCGCGTTAAAAAATATTGGCGAGACGATTCCAGTTGAGATTCATTTCCAGCCGTTCGAACTCAACCCGCAGATGCCACCCGGGGGTCAAGAGGTGTTTGAACACCTGATGCAAAAATATGGCAAAACCGAAGCCCAGGTGCGTGCGACCCAGCAAGACATCAAGGCTCGGGCCGCTTCGGTCGGCTACCCCTTTCATCCCGAAGGTCGCAAGCACGTCTACAACACCTTTGATGCGCATCGTCTGCTTCACTGGGCGGGCCTCGAGCACGGTCCCGCCGCGCAGCATCGCCTCAAACGCGAACTCTTGATCACTTACTTTCAACTGGCTGTTGATCTCGACGACCAGAATAATCTGATTGCTGCCGTTGAACGTGCAGGCCTAGACACCACGCGGGCGAAAGCTATTTTGGACAGTCAGGAATTCAAGGCAGAGGTCCGCGCGCAACAGCAAAAATACACCAGCATGGGCATTCACTCTGTCCCCTCGATCATCATCAACGATCAATATCTGCTTCAGGGCGCCCAACCGCCCGAGGCCTTTGAGCAGGCGCTGCGCCAGATCGCCGCTGAAAACGCTGAAAAAGTTTAATTCGTTTCTTTTTATATTTATTTCAACTTAACAACAACTCGATCACCTAGATTTCGAGTTACTCAGTTTGGAGACATCACATGGACTTACAACTTAAAAATCGCGTCGCCTTGGTAACAGGTGGTTCACAGGGCATCGGTAAAGCCGTCGCGATGAAATTTGCCGAAGAAGGCGCCACGGTGGTCATCGCGGCGCGTGGTCAAGCTCTGCTCGACGAAGTCGCAGCCCAAATTCGTGCTGCCGGTGGCAAGGTCACCGCGATTGCAGCAGACGTTTCTCAGGATGCTGAGTGCACACGTCTCATACAAGAAGTCTTGAAAGCACACGGACGTCTGGATATTTTGATCAATAACGCTGGCACCTCCGCGACAGGCGAGTTTGAGTCCGTCACGGATGAAAAATGGCAGGCCGACTTTGATTTGAAACTATTCGCCGCGATCCGTTTGACCCGCCTGGCCATTCCAGAGATGAAAAAGAACAACTGGGGTCGCATCATCAACGTGACCAATATCGGCGCCAAACAGCCCAAAGAAAAATCTATGCCCACGACGGTCACGCGTGCAGCGGGTCTGGCGATGACCAAAGCCCTGTCAAAAGAATTCGCGCCCCACAATATCTTGGTCAATAGTGTCTGTATCGGCTTGATCCGCGCCGGACAGCACGAGCGCAAAGCCGAAAAAGCCGGTATCCCTGTCGAACAAATGTACGAAACCATGGGTAAAACTATTCCGCTGGGACGTGTCGGCCGCGCCGAAGAGGTCGCCAATGTCGTGACCTTCTTGGCCTCCGAGGGCGGCAGCTACGTCACGGGTAGTAGCGTGAATCTGGATGGCGGCTTGTCCGCTGTCATGTAAGCCAGGGAGCACAGACGATGTCCTCACTCACAACCACTGTCAAAGCCATGGTGTTCGACACGTTCGGCTCCGTGGTCGATTGGCGCGGCAGCATCACCCGAGATTTGACCCGCTGGGGCCAAGAAAATGGCTTTCAAGCCGACTGGACAGCCTTTGCCGTCAAATGGCGTGGCATGTACCAGCCCTCGATGGAAGCCGTGCGTAGCGGCAAGCGGCCTT
>JBIKOQ010000322.1:0-3087 GCA_044357955.1 Burkholderiaceae bacterium
ACATTGATGCAGCCTCTATTAGGAGCGAATTTTGCCTATCACTACTCGCGATTTCACATACGCAACTCTGGCAAATAAAGACGAGGCCTTGAGAATAGCGTTGAATCTATTGCTAAAAAACCCAAACTATCAAAAGCTGCCTCTGCGTCAAGTGTCAACCTTTTACAAAAGTATCGTCAATAATTGTTATCTATTCATGATTCAGGGAAACAAGGCGGTTGGAGTCCTCATGTGGCTGAAAACGAGTGCGGCTGTTCGTGACAATTGCTTATTGTTAGACCGCAGTCCTTTAGTCAGTGAGCTCTCCCATCAAGGTGACGCAATTTACTGCATTGCTTTTGCTACGTTAGAGCCCAATTATTTTTTACCACTATTCAGATTTTTTATAAAGACACACGCCCATCAAGACATTTTAATTAAACGTCACTTCAAGAACGGAAAAAAAGTGAATCAGCCGATTATGTTGGTTAAGAACCAAAAAAGAGTCAAGTCTGATAAAGTTAATGAGTAAGACTCTTAGGTTGTATACGAAGTATTTCACCATTTTTTATACTGTAAAGCGCTTGGAACTTGAAACCGACACACTGTGTATTAAAAATACTGAGTATTTCTCATGAAGATTTACCGATTACTTGCGCTCTCATTTCTCTCCCTATTCATGACGCTTTCAGGATGCGGTGGTTCGTCTGATAGCCAAGATACCAATGGGTCTAAAAGCTTAGCGCCAACAGTGCAGACTTCATTAGGTTCAATCCAGGGTCTTGAACGTTCCTATCCTTTGCCAAACGCAAGCGACGGCTCTTTTAGTGATTCAGCGTCTTATAGCGTATACGAGTATCGCGGCATTCCTTATGCGCAAGCCTTAACTCCCGAGGACCGATGGCGGCTTGCTAAGCCTGCAACTTCCTTGGGATCCAAAGTATTTAAAGCTTATGAGTTTGGTGCAGCTTGTCCTCAGCAGGCTCGGTTTGATATAACAGAAGCGAGCTTCAATGAGGACTGCCTGACCTTAAACATCGCTAAACCCGTTCGTAGTGATAACGCTGAAAAGCTCCCGGTCGTCATTTGGATTCCGGGGGGTGGTTTTTTAGGCGGTTCCTCTAATTTATATCGCTTGGACAAGCTTGCGCACGAGGGTCAGATCATCGTCGTTTCGATTAATTATCGAGTCGGGGCGCTTGGATTTATGCCGCACCCCTCGATCGTGGAAGGCTGGAATGGAAATCTCGGGCTTGAAGATCAGCGTTTAGCCATGCAGTGGATTAAAGATAATATTGAATCATTTGGTGGTGATCAAACAAAAATAACGCTTGCAGGTGAATCGGCCGGTGCAGCTTCGATATGTTTACATGTTCTTAGTAAGACAAAAACAAATGAATTATTTCAGCAGGCAGCGCTACTTAGCTATAACTGCTTATATGAATGGCCAACCTTGGCGTCTGCGTTAACAGAGTCCAACATTGCCTTATCCGGTGGACGAACACCCGTCTATCAACGCATGGCCAATGAGTTAGGGTGCTCCGCATATACCGGGGATTTGCAATTAAGTTGTATGCGCAAGAAATCCATTCCAGATATCGTCTTAGCCCAGGGTGAGGTCAATAAAGCTGTGCCCCTATTCCCTTTTGCGCCCGTTATTGATAGCGGTGCAAACGGAACCATGCCTTTAGCTGATTTCTCTGTGGCAAGCTTAAAAGCCAATATTCATCCCATTCCCATGCTTTATGGTGGCGCTAAGGATGAGCTACGTTTGTATATCGCTTATGACATGATCGCAGATCCTTCTGTAAATACCTCAAGTATTCCTCCAGCTCTGAGAGACTTTGAACTACTTCTTTACTATTCCCTGGATTCATATCCTCCCTTAGGCGGATGGAGCCCTGATAAATTCACTACTATTATTAATGAGTATTTTGGTGATGGTCCTATTAGCGCTGACGGATTTGGATCCATGGTGTCGGACTACACCCCTGTTGTTGGTATTAATCACTGCTCTTTTTTAAGAACAGCGAGGACTTTTAGTGAAATCATGCCCTTATACCAATGGGAGTTTGCAGACCCCAATGCACTTGTTTTAGGGGTTGGTATTGCCAAAGGTCAGGATCCAAGAATGCCCCTCGGACCTGTTCATTCATCTGCGCTGAATTACCTCTTTCCGAATTTATCGAACACAGCGGCCATTGATGCTCCAAATTTGCCAGGCCCATCACAATTACTAGCCAATCAGATGGTTCAAATGTGGACACAATTTGTAAAGACAGGTTCTCCAAACAGCACGGGTTTGAATAATTGGCCTAAATTTAATGAGGCCACAATGAACCAGAACGTGATGCAGTTTATTCCTAATGATGTCAAATTAATTAATGCAGTGTCCAATCACAAATGCAATTTCTGGGAGAAGATGGATAGCAAGTTAAATCCAGTCAGTCTTAGATAGTCATGAACAGCCAAGACGAAAAAAAGCCCCGAATCCGGGGCATGATTTTCGATCATTGGTAGGCGGTACTGGAATCGAACCAGCGACCTCCACGATGTCAACGTGGCGCTCTAACCAGCTGAGCTAACCGCCTGCAAAGATTATGATTATATCGGTTTTATCGAACAGATGTCAAAAGCACTTAGGCATCTGCTTTTTTAACTGCAGCCACAAACTCCACAATGCGCGGGGCTGATTTAATCCCTGGTTCTGACTCAACGCCGCTACTGACATCGACGGCCCAAGGCCGGATGTGACGCACCGGCGCAAGCAGAGTTTGCGCATTGAGACCACCGGATAAAATAAGAGGTG
The DNA here is from genome assembly GCA_044357955.1 of Burkholderiaceae bacterium. Taxonomy (GTDB): domain Bacteria; phylum Pseudomonadota; class Gammaproteobacteria; order Burkholderiales; family Burkholderiaceae_B; genus Zwartia. The sequence goes on from JBIKOQ010000322.1 coordinate 2,789, forward strand.
CGCGTTGGGCAGAATCAAGTGCTAAAAGTCCTGACAACAACGCATGATCAAACGTATGACCACTCCCGCCATAGGCAGGCGTATAGCTGTCAAACAACCAAGCGCTTGCCTCTGAAAATTGTAAACACGACTCGCTCAGGCTCTGCGCCGTATCTATTCCCGGTGCCCCCACCCGGAAAGCTTTGATATAGGGGGTCGAAAAGGATGCGCAAAACTCCGGAGATTCTTCACCATGAAACTGCAACAGCGTGGGTTGCATCGTTTCAATGACCTCTTGAACAACCTGTCGCTCAGGATTC
>JBIKOQ010000323.1:0-3077 GCA_044357955.1 Burkholderiaceae bacterium
CAAGCCTGAGGATGTCGACACCTACGAAAAACTAGCAGATCCTCTGAACAAAGGAAAGGTTTGCACGCGCTCTGGTTCCCACCCCTATATGTTGTCCCTTGTGGGTGCGATGATCGACCGCAGTGGAGAAGCTGCCACCGAGGCTTGGGCCAAAGGCATGGTGACCAACCAAGCACGTGCGCCTCGCGGTGGAGATACCGATCAGATCAAAGCCGTTGCCGCAGGTGAGTGTGGTGTGGCGCTGACGAACTCATACTATTTTGTACGGATGATGCGCTCAACCAAGCCTGAGGATCAAGCCCTCATGGCCAAGGTAGGCTTTTTGTGGCCCAATCAAGCGACAAGTGGGACGCACATCAATATCGCTGGTGGCGGGATGGCCAAGAATGCGCCACACCCAGAGGCCGCTAAGAAGTTTCTTGAGTACCTCGCTACCGATGACGCGCAGGTCTATTTTGCAGACGGTAACAACGAGTGGCCCGCAGTCGCGTCGGTCCAGATTGAAAATCCAGGCTTAAAACAGCTCGGACCTTTCAAGGTAGAGGACGTTCCGGTTGCTGCGATGGGGCGCAACCAAATCGCCGCCCAGAAAATTTTAGACCGTGCACGTTTCAAATAAATTCAAAGATTTTGCAGTGAAAACGAAGTGAAGAAGAAGTGCTTGAAGAAGTGCTTGAAGAAGTGCTTGAAGAAGTAAAAAATCCCGCGAGCTTGAGCACTCGCGGGATTTTTTTCAGCTTAATGATACAGAGACTTAAGCAGCGCCCCAGGGACGGATCGCAGCTTTGAGTTTCTTGTAACCATCGATATAACGTGGACGATTGCCCGCGTAGATCTTGTCGAAGGTCGCGAGTTGCTCATCCAGCCACTTGGCCAACTCTTTGTTGTCAGGGTTGGCGGCTTTGTAAGCCTCGTTGATCAACACAAAGTGGATGCGTGGATCATAGGGCTGTTTTTCGCCGCCGACTGTTTCGTCACCGTCCAGCAAACGCAACAGCATGGCATCGGCCGAGCCGAGTGTCTGTTCATAAATGGGGGCGCCATGCACGCGATACATGACGCTCGTCATGTCCTTGCCGTTAGTCATGGTGAAACCCATGTCTACCCACAGTTTCTTCATGTCGACCTTGGCGCCAACCTTGTCCAGAACGATCTGGCCCCAGTCGCGCAAGACGTCAGGCGCATCGGCCATTAAGTCGGTCAGACGGTCGCCGTCCAAGTCTGTTGCATAGACGATGCAAGGGCGCTGACGAATCATGTCGTGCAACAACAAGCCAAAGTTGGTGTCGGAGATGTGCTCGTAAATATCGCCTGTCCAGTTTTCCATGCCAGCTTTAAAGTCCTTGGGGAGCAAGGCCACGATGGCATCCACGCTAGCACGGTGCTCTTCGTAGGCGTCAACGGTGTATTGGCGCTTGAGTTTGAACTTGGTGCCCTGCATCAACCAACGCATGATGCCAGCGTTGATCGCGTCTTCTTGCGCCTGTGTGGGCTTGGTGGCGACACGGCCAATCTGACCGGTCTCATGCACCATTTTTAAGAACAAACGCGCGGCATAGGCCATGCGGATGCCGGGAGTGTTCATTTCTGAGTGAATGACGCCAGTCGCGTGATCGATATTGAATTTCTTTTTGTCCTGCGAGTAAGGCAGGCCTGGCATAAAGCGAATACTGGTGATGCCGCCGTATGGGCGCACGTTGCAATACACGCCTGCGGCGGTACGCAGAGGGGCATTGGCGGACTTGCCGTTCACGACGACTTTTTTGCCGCCTTCGTTGACCATAAAGTCGCCAGCAGTCGACCACTTCAGCGCGGTGTAGTCCAGCTTGCCGAACCACTCGAGTGACTGGAGTTTGCTGTCGTGACGGAATTGCGCCATCATCGGGACGCCAAGGAAAGGCAAGCCCAACACGTCGAGAGCCATCAGCGTACCGTTTAACGCGAACATATCAGTGAAGGCGTGTGCCACGGGCTTGACGCCAGCGTGGGGGTTGCCGCCTTCCCAGATGATTGCGTCTGGGCAACCGACGGGTTTGACCGATGAACGCTTGTAAATACCGTCGAGCATCTTGAAAAGATCGCCGTTCTGTTCTTCTTGGGCGATTTTTAGCAAATCCAATTCTTGTGCCATGAGCGTAAAGCCTCAAATGTAAAGTGAATAAAAGACATTTGTACAACTAGGGATTATCGCACTAGTAGCGCTTGTCACCAAGTTGAGTGCGCACGCGTCTTTAGGTTGATGTAGATCAACAAAATGGAATATTAATAAATAGTATATATACAAGTAGATTATTAATGGATAAATTGTTGATGAGATGTCAAAACGCAGAAATCCGTAGTCAATACATTCCATCAACAGGAGAAGAATCGTGTCACAACAACAACTTCATCAATCAGGGGGACGTCTTTCCGGACGCTGGTCTCCTTATATCGTCGGCGTCGGCATCGGCATCTTGAGCTGGGTCGTGTTTGTGGTCGTCGCGGCGCCCTTGGGGATCACGACGGCAATAGGACAAATTGCCGGTGGAGTCGTGACGCCTATCGTGGGTGCGGATACGGTTGCGGCGAACGCTTATTGGCGCACAAACGCCATGAAACTCGATTACGGCACCTTGTTTCTGATCGGGACATTCTTTGGCGCCTTGGCATCGGCGCTGATCTCTAAAACGTTTAAGTTCGAATCCATTCCGAGCGTCTGGCAAGAGCGCTTCGGTTCCTCGAAAACGCGTCGTTTTGTTGTCGCGTTTATGGGTGGCGCTTTAGCGATGTATGGCGCGCGAATGGCCGGTGGTTGCACAAGTGGAAATGGGATTTCACAGTCGTTACAGCTTGCGGTGGTCGGCTGGACATTTTTGGCGGTGATGTTTGTCTCGGGTGCGATCACTGCGGCGATTGTTTATCGCGGTTCACCCTCAATTCAATCAGGAGAAAAATAATGTTTCCAATTAAATGTGAAAGCGCATTGCTGTTGGCGATCGTCTTTGGTTTTGTCTTTGGCTGGCTGTTGCAGCGTGGCAAAGTGACCAACTACAACGTGATCGTGAATCAGTTTCGTTTCAAGGACTTTACCGTCCTCA
>JBIKOQ010000324.1:0-3071 GCA_044357955.1 Burkholderiaceae bacterium
CGATGTTATTGCCTGGTATTACAGGAGGATGGCTGCTTGCATTTATTAGCAGTTTCGACGAAGTGACAATGTCGATTTTTGTCACGGCCCCCTCGACTGTGACTTTGCCCGTTCGCATGTATATGTATGCCACTGAATCGATCGATCCACTCATGGCCGCTGCATCAGCCTTAATGGTGGTCTTTACAGCAGTTGTGATGTTGCTGCTCGATCGCATTTACGGATTAGACAAAGTTTTGGTAGGTGGAAAATGAAACCTCTGAATGATTCCAAGCAAACCGGTCACGCTCAATTTCGCAGACTGCATGAAAAAAATCGTCCATCCGTTGAATTTTCGATTGATGGCCAAGCTTATCAGGCACTTTTAGGCGATACGGTCTTAACGGCATTATTGACAAATCAAGGCGCGATCCGGCGCACAGAGTTTTCCGGACAAAAAAGAGCAGGTTTTTGTTTGATGGGTGCCTGTCAGGACTGCTGGATTTGGCTCGAGTCAGGAGAGCGACTACGTGCATGCTCCACGATGCTGGAGTCAGGCATGCGCCTGATCACGGGTCTGACCGAGGATCCGCAGCATGAATGACATCCCAGTCATCATTGGTGCAGGTCCGGCTGGCATCCGGGCAGCCCAAACGCTTGTAGAGTTTGGTGTTCGTCCGATTATTCTTGATGAAGGTATGCGTTGGGGCGGTCAGATTTACCGCCAGCAGCCAACCAACTTTGGTAGAACGAGTCGTCAACTCTACGGCTTTGACTCAAGCAAAGCTGATGCGCTGTCAAAAGTATTCATGGGTTTAATGAACCAGGTGGACTATCGACCGCAAAGCCTTGTCTGGAATGTAGAACAAAACAGACTCGATGTGATTCATCAAGGTCAGTCAACCATGTTGCCCTGGCAATCGCTCATTGTTGCCACGGGTGCGACAGACCGCGTACTGCCTTTTCCAGGCTGGACGCTTCCAGGTGTATTTACGATGGGTGCCACGCAGATTGCACTCAAATACCAGGCGTGTGCGATCGGTGCACAAGTCATTTTGGCGGGAACAGGCCCCCTCTTGTATTTGGTGGCATACCAATACGTCAAGGCGGGTGCAACAGTATTAGCCGTATTAGATACCGCGCACTTTTCATCGCAAATCAAGGCGCTACCTGGCTTACTGAATCAACCCATACAATTGGCCCGTGGGATGTATTACGTCGGCTGGTTAATGTCACGTGGAATTAAGATTCGTCGTGGTATACGAATTGTCAGAGCCGAAGGTAAAAATACAATAGAAGCGTTGGTCATTAAAAATGAACGCGGTGTTATCGAGACACTTCCTTGCGATGCCTTGGGTGTAGGTTATGCCTTACGCCCAGAAACACAAATTGCAGACGGGTTAGGATGTGAATTCAAGTTTGATCCGATGCAGCGTGCGCATGTTCCTGTAAAAGATATCGCAGGCCGATCTTCTCTTGATGGGGTATATCTTGCAGGGGATGGTGCTGGAATCATGGGTGCAGATGCGGCTGAGCTCTCAGGAGAGCTGAGCGCTCTGACTTTAGTGCTAGACCGCGCGGTACATCCCGGAGATGCCGAACCCCTTCGTCGCCGCGCGAAATATCTAGAACGCCGCATCCAGAACATCACCCGTTTCAGAGCGGGTCTCGAAACTGCTTTTCCTTGTCCCGACGACTGGATTGAGCAGTTAACGGACGAAACAATTATCTGCCGTTGCGAAGAAATTACTTTTGGTCATATCCGCGATGCCATTACTACATGTGATATTCGTGAGGTCAATCGTCTAAAGGCGTTAAGTCGCGCAGGAATGGGCCGCTGCCAGGGACGGATGTGCTCACAAGCAAGCGCAGAAATACTGGCGCACTTGACCAAACAGCCCTTGCTTAATGTCGGTCGCCTGCGAGGTCAGCCACCGATCAAGCCCGTTCCGGCTCACATACTGGCAGAAGCATCGACGCCCAAAACAGAGGCGGCCAAATGAGCGAGAAAAATTTATATGACGTCATTATTGTTGGCGGCGGTATTGTCGGAACCTCTGCGGCACTGAAGTTGCGTAGTTTTGGTTTAACTGTTTGCCTGCTTGAAAGAGGCGTATGCGGATCTCGGTCTAGCGGAATCAATTACGGTGGCGTACGAAGACAGGGGCGTTCGTTGGCCCAAATGCCACTCACTCAGCGTGCCCACTCAATCTGGGGACGCCTAAATGAGATGATCGGTATCGATGGAGAGTATGTTCGTTCCGGGCATTTAAAGTTAGCCAGAAGTCAAGCCGATATGGAATCACTGACGCGCTACAAGGAACGCACAGCAGAGTTTGATCTAGGCTTGGAGCTTTTAAGCAGCGCGCAGTTGCGCGCGCGTTTTCCATGGTTGGGCGAGCGCGCAATCGGTGGCTCTTTGTGTCCCGAAGATGGTCATGCAAATCCTCGCTTGATTTCGCCGGCCTTCGCGCGCGCAGCGCTTCGCGCAGGCACTCAGATCTTTGAAAATTGTTCTGCCCAGAGTTTTCTTCATAATGGCCAGCATTTTGAAGTCAAGGTTGACATCCAAGCTGAGCCGCTTAAGTCAGTCTATTTATTGAATTGTGCAGGGGCGTGGTCAAACAATGTTTGCGAAACTTTCGGTGAGAAGGTGCCTATGACAAACTCTCACCCCCTGATGGTCGTGACGGACGCTTTACCAGCATTCATGAACCTCAGCCTAGGTGTCGAAGGTGGTGGCGTCTATGTCAGACAGGTCAGCAGAGGGAATTGTGTGCTTGGGGGCTCGCAGGGGTACCAACTCGATGCAAACAGAGCCCGACCAGGCGGAGATGGAATTGAGCTTGTCCTAAAGGGGGCCGTTGAGTTGCTGCCTAACTTGCGCCATGCTCAGGTCGTCCGAACTTGGAGTGGCGTAGAAGGTCGTCTACCCGATCGAGAACCTGTCATCAGTTTTAGCTCCACCACACCAGGCTTGTTACATGGTTTTGGTTTTGCCGGAGCAGGATTTCAAATTGGCCCCGCAGTCGGTGAAGTCCTTGCAGAAATGGTGGCTCATGGTAAGACGAGCATCCCGATTGAAGCATTTT
>JBIKOQ010000326.1:0-3056 GCA_044357955.1 Burkholderiaceae bacterium
TTGAGCAGGGGCAGTCGTGCGTGGATTTTTTTCAAGCACCACAAAGTCTGCTAACTTTCCAGCTTCCTGTATTTGAGTGAACCATAGGGGGAAACAGGAGAGTCACTGTGATACGCAAACCGCACACCCTCTTTCTTCATCGAGGCGGACGCAGAAAGATGCTGAAAGTTATTGAATACTCCATCGCCGAGCGTGTGATGTGTGATCAGGCCTTGCTTTTGAATCCGTGAACTTGGGGCGCCCACAATATGAAAAACCGGCAATCGCTGGGCACGCGCACCCATTACGCCTTTGATACGCGCATAACCATCAGCCGCATAGCAGCGTTGAGCTCATTGGCGCAGACAATCCACTGAAGTCGCTCACTCGCCTCAATCGCATCATCAAAAGGAAACGCATAATCACCCGGCACACCAAAGACTCGATCGATACCAAGATCAGCAAGTCTATTGAGGACATACTCCGCTAAGGTGGGAATTGAATGATTCATCTTTTACCTGAAAAATTTGCGTGATCCGAATCAATTTTTTGCTGCAGGGAAGGATGAGTAAAATCTTTTGCCATTAGGATCGACATAAGCATTGACTGTATATCCTGTTGCGTTATTGGTAATTGCTACGCCTTGCAACACACCAATTGGCTGGCCTAAAGCATTTTTTTCTACTGGACCATCGATCTCAACGTAAGTAACATAAGCCCCATTTTGAAGATTATTGGTAATGGTAACGGTGTGATCCGAGCTCGCCACTGTGAACGGACCTGCCGGATTACTCGATAGATCGTTGCCAGGCCCACCAGGGTTAAAGACAGGTGAATATGCTCCAGAAGATGGCATGCGGATCGTCGTCAACCTTGCAACGGCAGCAGCGTCGCCCGAAAGGATAATGTCATATTGATTGTCATGATCTTCGACATACGCAAGGTTATAGCTCGATTGCAGAGGTCCGGTATCCGCGATGCCTAATACTTTGAGATTGCCAAAACCTGGGATGGTGTAGCTCACTCCAGCTTGAGTAATTTGCACGACATTATCCGAGGAATCGGTAGCCGCCAAAATAAAAAACTTACTAAAGTCAGTCGGCAAGATACTGCTAATACCATCTGGTGAAAAACCTGCACTGGTATAGACACGTAGACGGTATTGCGCATCAGAACCAAACAAATCAGAGCCGCTATTCGCATAAGAGGCATTTATCCACTTGGGATTGCTTTCCCCTAGGCTGGAGTAAATATTTAACTTAGCCGCGAGAACTCTAGGTCCATTTCCGCTTACGTAGGGATTTTTACTTTCAATACTGAGTCCAACAGCAGAAACTAAACCTAAGGGTGTGACAAATTTTAATTCAGTGGGTGAGCTCACAATACTGACTGTGACCGGATACTCAGCACCAGGGTTGCCGGGTAGGATGCGATTCCCCCAATAACCCGTTAGTACAACGGTTTGCCTCTCGTTGTATTCTGTGTTTGGTAAAAAACTTGCGACCAAGGGGGTGATGACGTCCCCAGTATTCATGGTGATCTGAAAAGCTGCTGGGGTGACTGATGGTGGCCAAATAGGATGGCTAAATACGACGGGAATCGTGTCGCCGGCGGTCGCAGAAACACCGTAGATACTTGCAAAGCTTTGGGTGCTTATGGCGGAGTAGTAAGCTCTTGAAGCCGCCTGAAGGCTCGGATCAATTTTTTCATAAGAAATATTGCCAGCATAAGCAGCAGCCTGTGCCGCAGAGCCTGTGCCATTCAGATTAGGCACTCCCATATAACCTTCAAAACCATAATTGGCCGTCATGATTGCTGGTGTTGTAGCAAAGTAATCAGCACCCAAAATGATGCTGGTGCTCACAGTACTTGATACGGCGGTCGTGACGGCTTGATCTGCTGCAATGAAATTGAGTAGTGGCGTTGCCAATGAGGTATTCGTATTAGTAGTGTCTGGCGCCCCACCGTTCCTCGACGTTGGATCGTCAGAGTTACCGCCACAGGCAATAAGCACTGCACCAGTCATACCCAACATCAAAAATAGTTTAAATTTCATGTATCGAATCCAACATTAAAATGCATCGTGCAGACGGGACAGCAAACACGACAAGATGGCGAGCGCTAGCTTGCCGCCCTTGCACAAAGTCTACATCGTGTAGGCCAATGCGCCTATGCTTGCAAATTAAATGGCGTATTTATGCCACATCAATTTGTCGGTCATCTCATTTGAACGTCAAACTTGGACTTGAAACTCCGAATACGGATTGAGGGTCGCTGAGCTAAAAAAATTTTCGCATCCAGTTTTGCAGCGCTTGATGGAAGTGGTCGCGCTCTCGATCGAGGCGGTGAACCCGGGCGGTTTCAATACCTTGCTCTATCATTTTTTTGCAGGACTTTTGGTGGACGCGAACAACGGCTTGCAAGCTCAGTTCCACCATTGAATGGATGTCATAAGCAGGCTGTAGGCAGTTGAACTCATGGATGCAAAAATCCCGGTTACCAACACTGTCTGGACAGACAACAAGTGTTCCCAGCGCCATTCCCTCCAAAGCCGGAAGGTAGAAACCCTCTCCTCGGTGTGGCAGAAATACGGTAACACCAGCACGGCCCAGCATTCCGAGAAATTCCGCACGGGGAAGTTGTTGGGTGAGGCAAAGAGACTCCACGCCACGCGCAGAAAGAATGTTGGACAATTCGATAGCCAGTTCCGGTTGTTTGAGTCCGGCAATGAGCAGTGGAATGTCGCGTTGTTGGGCAGGTGCAGGAAAAGCTTTGGTGTCCAGGCCTGCGGAAATCGTCAACACTTGGCCATTGACTTTTCCGGTAGAGAGAATCGTGTCGGATACTTGTTTGCTTACACAGATTCGTAAGGCAGGTCTCTCTAGAAAGGCGTATCGAGGATCGGTAGGATCCGCATGGCAAACTCCTTGGATCAAATTGATGGTCGGCATCTGCAAATCTTTCGGTACGGCCAGCCAGTCCATTCCGCCGAGGAACAGTGCATCCACCGCATTTGGTTTCCAAGCATTGGAAATCTCTTCATTAGCCACCACCCACGGATTAGAGGCATCGCGAAA
>JBIKOQ010000327.1:0-3050 GCA_044357955.1 Burkholderiaceae bacterium
TTGAGTCCACCGGCGGCATTTATCTGCTCGACGGCGAGCTCCATGCCCTTTTTATAAGGCTCGAGAAAAGCGGGCTGCGCTTTATAACTGTTGATCTCACCAATCTTGATCGTGCCTTGCGCCAGCGCGGAAGTAGAAAACGCCAACACCGCGACAGCTTGCAATACCACACGGGTCCATTTAAACGGGGTCTGCATACTCATGAATTTTGCTCCTACAACCATTCAAGATTTCTATCGCGCATTGTGGCGAATAGCCACTATAGCCTTACAGACCAAAAACTTTAACCAAATTGAACGCAGGGTACGTGTTAACCGTAGATATCCGTCAACTTGGCGAAGATTTTGCGCCATATTTGTTATAGTTTTTTATTGTCAGACATAAAGAAAATCCGCATGAGTGCCTTTAACGAAGAAAAAGTCCTGAGCGTGCATCATTGGACAGACCGTCTCTTTAGTTTTACGACGACGCGTGATCCCTCACTGAGATTTAGTAACGGTCATTTCACCATGATCGGTTTGCGGGTCAATGATAAGCCCCTCTTGCGCGCCTACAGTATCGCGAGCGCCAACTACGAAGAGCACCTAGAGTTTTTGAGTATCAAAGTCGAGAACGGTCCACTGACCTCGCGCCTGCAACACATTCAGGTCGGCGACTCAATTGTGGTGGGCCGCAAACCGACGGGAACCCTGCTGATCGATTATCTCTTACCCGCCAAACGTTTATATATGCTTGCTTCTGGCACCGGTCTGGCGCCCTTTCTAAGCGTCATCCGCGATCCGGAAACTTACGAAAAATTCGAAGAAGTGGTGCTCGTCCATGGTGTACGCGAAGTCGCAGAGTTGGCATATCACGACTATTTGACGCAGACCTTGCCTGAACACGAGTTTTTAGGCGAAATGGTGAGCAAGCAACTGCGCTACTACCCCACGGTGACGCGGGAGGCTTACACCCATACAGGTCGAATCACGACCTTGATTGAAAACGGCAAACTCTTTTCCGATTTGGGTGTGCCCAATTTGGACCGCGAGCAAGACCGCATCATGATTTGTGGCAGTCCTGACATGCTGCGTGACCTCAAAGGTATGCTCGAAGCGCGTGGCTTTAACGAAGGCAATACAACGCGACCCGGCGACTTTGTGATCGAAAGGGCTTTCGCCGAGCAATAAGCGCACGCAGTACACTGGATGCTCTATTTTGAGGATTGATGCACAGCATGACTGAAATTTGGTTGGTTCGTCACGGTGAAACACCCTGGAATGTCGAGAGTCGCGTCCAAGGCTGGGAAGATATCGGACTCAATGAGCATGGTATCGAACAAGCGCGTTCGTTAGCGCGTCACATGAAACATCTGAGCGACTCGGGCACGCGCCTAGACGCGATCTACAGTAGCGATCTCAAGCGTGCGCAGCATACTGCAAGCATCGTTGCTGAGTCGATCGACCTGCCACTCGCACTGGAGCCCGGTATTCGCGAGCGTCACTTCGGCGTCCTGCAGGGCTTGATCTATAGCGAAATGGCTCAACATCAGCCTGAGGCTTACCGCATTTGGCGCAGCCGAGATCCAGATCTGGAGATGCCTGAGGGAGAGTCGCTTGGTTTTTTTCATCGCAGAGTCGTGGACGCGATGAACAATCTCGCTGTCAAACATCCCGGCCAACGAATCATGGTAGTGAGTCATGGTGGCGCGATGGATATCATCTGGCGCCATGCGAGTCAGGTCGGATTGCAGTCGGATCGCAAAGCACCCTTGCTCAACGCGAGCCTCAATCGCCTGCGTGTTTCTCCAGAGTCATGGGAGATCCTCGGCTGGGGCGAGGTTGATCACCTCGGTCATGGCTCACAAAATGACGTGACGCCCTAAGGGTTCTGGCGAGGCTTGCGCGGCGCGTTGACGGCTAGACGGTCATACAGCCAGTTCGGCAGCGCGCGCATGATTTTCCCCACCACCCCCATTTGCCAGGGAATCACGGTATAGGAATTTTCTTGCGCGATCGCTCGGGCAGCGCGTGTTGCAAAGACATCTGCCTCGAGCAAGAATGGCATGCTGTAGGGGTTTTTCGCAGTCATCTCTGTGTTGATGTAACCGGGCGCAATGGTCACAACACCGACGTCAAAGGGCTTGAGTTCTAGGCGCAAGCTTTCACAATAGGTCGTGACAGCGGACTTCGATGCACTGTAGGCGCCCGCACCCGGCAGACCTCGCACACCGGCGACCGAGGCGATCCCAACCAGCGTGCCTGCCCTCGCCAGCTTCATGTGTGACACAAAGGGTTCGAACGTTGACACCGTTGCTAAAACATTGGTGTCAAAGATCGCTTTGAACACCGCAAAATCTTCTGTTTGCTCCGTCAAGGTTCCGGCACTGATCCCGGCTGAAGCGATCACGATATCAACGCGGCCCGCCTTTTGAATGAAGTCTGCGGCGGCCGCATGCAAGGCCTGGCGATCACAAACATCCACCACATACAGATGAGGCGTACCCGGCAACGTGTCCGCGAGCGCTCGCAGACGGTCGTCGCGCCGCGCGAGCAAGCCCACCACATGACCCTGTGCCGCGTAGTAACGCGCCAAGGCTGCGCCGAGACCACTACTGGCACCTGTGATAAAGACAGCCACGGCTACCGACCTGCCTGCTTGACGACACCTGAAGCGAGAAGTTGATCGATCGTCTCTTGGGTCAAGCCCAGGTGTTGCAATATCTCGATAGAGTGTTCGCCAATGCGCGGCGAGCTTTCAACGGGGCGACGATGGGGGTGAATCGGAATACCAATGTAGGGAAGGACGCCCACACCCTGTTGCTCAAGTTGCTGGGTCAATTTGAGGTGAAGAGCCTGAGGATGATTGAGTACACCCTGGTAATCACGCACCACGGCATGCAGCACATCATGCTTTTTAAATAATGCAGCCCAGTGCTCGGTGGAGTGATGACGCAATTGTTGGTTCATCGCCTCGTGCAGTGCCGCTCTATGTTCAAAACGAATAAGGTTGTCGAGAAAACGCGGATCAGTCTTCCACTCCTCGCGGCCCATCGCATCGCAAATATTGTG
>JBIKOQ010000020.1:0-10053 GCA_044357955.1 Burkholderiaceae bacterium
TTCAAGACTACCGAGACGTACCCGTCGACCCTGCGACGCTCAAAGCGTGGGCTGAGTCGCTTGGCGGCTGGGAAAAACTCGTTAACCGTGCCTCGATGACGTGGCGCAATCTGGATGACAGCCTCAAAGCACCTACCACCGACAAACAATGGCTATCCCTCATTGCAAACTATCCCGCCTTGATCCGACGGCCCGTGACGGTGTATGCCGATCATTCCGTGACGGTTGGGTTTAATGAAAAACGCTATGCTGAAAAATTAGGCCAAGCTTGATCGATTTATCCTTCCTTCATGATCCTGCTGTATTGCTGCCGCTGATCGCGGCAGCGAGCGGTTTAGCGGTCCTGTTTTCGCTCATGGCCTGGTTGCGTTGCGGGCGGGCGCAGCCTCCTTCACCCGACCTCAGGCTCGATCAGATTGTGGCGGGTCAGGAGCGCCTAGAGAGAGGGTTGAGGACGGAGCAAGTAGAGACGCATCGACAATTACGCGCGGAGCTCGCGGAGTCCTCACGTGCCTTGAGGATCGAACTTGCGCAAAGTGACGCAGAGTTTCGTGCGGCGATGGCGCGTGATGCCGCAGCAGGGCGAGGCGAGAGTGCGGAGTCTCTCAACCGTTTCGCTGCGGGCTTTGCCGACCAGTTGCAAACTTTAATTCAAACCAATGAGCGCCGTATTGCCGAACTGCGTGTCGCAGTCGAAGACCGTTTGCTGTCGCTGCAGACTGACAATTCAGCCAAGCTCGATGAGATGCGTAAAACAGTGGATGAAAAACTTCATGCCACCTTAGAGTCAAGACTGACGGAGTCTTTTAAGCAGGTCTCTGATCGATTGGAGTCTGTGCAAAAAGGACTCGGTGAAATGCAATCACTTGCGGCGGGGGTCGGTGATCTCAAGCGCGTGCTGACCAATGTTAAAACGCGTGGGACTTGGGGCGAGGTTCAGCTCGCACGCCTGATCGAGGACAGCATGACGCCCGATCAGTACGCAAAAAATATCAAGACTGTCCCGGGTAGCGATGCACAGGTCGAATTTGCGATCCGCTTGCCAGGGCAGGGACTGTTGGATCAACCCGTGTGGTTGCCGATTGATGCCAAGTTCCCCAAAGAAGAGTACGAACGTTTGATGGACGCACACGAAGCAGCGGACAGGGATGGTATGAAGGCGGCAGGGGCCGCCTTGGCGCGTGCGGTCGAGCTGCAAGCCAAAACCATTGTCGCCAAATACGTCTCTCCGCCTCATACGACCGATTTTGCGATTATGTTCCTGCCCAGCGAAAGCCTGTATGCCGAGGTTTTGCGTCAGTCAGGCCTGCTCGACAAACTGCATGACTTACGCGTCAATGTCGCGGGTCCTGCCAACCTTGCGGCTTTGCTCAACAGCCTGCAGATGGGTTTCCGGACACTCGCGATTCAGGAGCGATCCTCAGAGGTCTGGCAGGTGTTGCGTGCTGTCAAAACAGAGTTTAGCAAGTTCGGTGATGCGCTCGCCAATGTCAAAAAATCTCTCGACAATGCAAGTCATAAAATTGGTCAAACCGAGTCTCGCACACGCGTGATGTTGCGTAGCCTCAAAAGTGTCGAGGCGATGCCCGAAGATCAAGCGCGTACTGTTTTTGCCGCGGAGTCCGGTGAGGCTGAGCGGCTCGACTTAGAGGATATAGAGTCTGCGGATACAGACCCCTCTCGTGACAAATAATCTTTCATCAGGAAACTCTTATGCTTTCGCAACAAGATCTCAAACAACAAGCCGCTGATGCTGCGTTGGCACTCATCGAACCCCTTTTAACCGCGCAGGCGGTGATTGGTGTCGGTACAGGTTCGACCGCAGACTTGTTTATTGATAGTTTGGCAAGGTATCGGGGACGGTTTCGTGGTGCCGTCGCGAGCTCGGAGCGCAGCGCCAAACGTCTCTCGGCGCTAGGTATCCTTGTGCTGGATCTCAACGAGGTTCAGACCATGCCTGTCTATGTGGATGGTGCCGATGAAATCAACAGTCAACTTCATATGATCAAAGGCGGGGGAGGGGCGTTGACCCGTGAGAAAATCGTTTCTTTTGTCGCCCAACAGTTCATCTGTATCGCCGATGAAAGCAAGTTGGTCGAATCCCTGGGTCGGTTTCCTTTGCCGATCGAAGTCTTACCCATGGCCCGCGAGTCCGTTGCGCGCGTCACTCAGCAATTGGGTGGCAAGCCTGTTTTACGTCAAGGTTTTATAACCGACAATGGCAATCAAATTTTGGACGTTCATGGTCTGATGATCGATGATGCACCAGAGCTTGAGCGGCAACTCAACAACATTCCAGGTGTCGTCACGAATGGTTTGTTTGCGATCCGTCCCGCCCATGTTGCCTTGCTTGCCACGCAGCAAGGGGTCCGCCGATTGGGATAAAAAACGAGGCAGTTTTTTGCCTCGGTTTGATTCCTAAGTGTTTAGCCCTGTTTTAGGCTGGAGGCGGGACAAAACCTTGGGCTTCGACATCGATATCTTCGAACAAGTACTTTTCCATTTGTTCTTTGAGATACTTGCGGGCACGCGCATCCGCCAGATTGAGACGGTTTTCATTGACTAAACGCGTCTGTACGTTGAGCCACTCCTGCCAGGCCTGTTTTGAAATACCGTGCCAGATCCGCGTTCCCATTTCACCAGGATAGGGAGGAAACTCTAAGCCCTCGGCTTCTTGTTTTAGCTTGATGCATTGAATAGTGCGACTCATATTAGTATCCTGTTTAAAGCATGTTTAATGTGATTGTAGGGGGTTTGAGTCTGTGACCACGCTCATAGCCCTAAGCCTCACAGGCGTTTGATAAAAATCAGACTGTTGCGCGACCGGTTGTAATGCGCTTGCTTTTCTTTTGGTAGGTCAGCGACACCTCCCTGAACAAAGCCACGCTTCATAAACCAGTGCGAGGTTCTGGTGGTCAGGACAAACAAACGCTTGGCACCAAAGGCACGGGCACGAGACTCCATATGGCGCAGCAAGAGTTCTCCTTCGCCAGAGGCTTGCCATTCCGGGTGCACAATCAGACAAGCCATTTCCGCCATTTGATCATTGGGGTAGTCGTTGAGCGTCGCGCAGCCATAAATCACGCCATCATGTTCGAGAACGGTAAAGTTCTCGACTTCGCGTTCAATCACGGCGCGACCTCTTGGTACGAGTGTGCCGTCTTGCTCTAGGGGCTCTATCAGCTGCAATATTGCACCCACATCATCGATCGTTGCCGGACGAAGATCATCCAGCGTGTCTTCGACGACCATCGTTCCAACGCCGTCGTGGGTGAAAATCTCCAGCAGCACGACGCCATCCATGGAAAAAGGAATCAAGTGTGCACGGGTGACCCCACGTTTGACGGCGCGTGAGGCGTATTGCAAGAAATAGGCGGTATCCTCGTCAAGTTCCCCGGAAGCGAGCAGGGCATCGGCATCGAGTCGGGCGAGTTCAGTGTCCACCGAGCCATCAGGCGCCAACACGCCAGGCGTTTCCGTTAGAAAAATCAGCTTTTCTGCCCGTAGTTTCGTCGCGACGCTGGTGGCGAGTTCTTCCATCGATAAATTGAAGGCTTCACCGGTAGGAGAAAAGCCCAGCGGTGACAGCAGCACGATTGAGCCTCGCTCGATGGCGAAGCGCAAGGCATCGACGTCGATCTTACGAACCTGCCCGGTATGCTTGTAGTCGATGCCATCAATGATGCCCGTTGGCCGGGCTGTGACAAAATTGCCTGAAATCACCCGGATTTGTGCGTGTGACATGGGGGTGTTGGGCAGTCCTTGGCTAAAAGCCGCCTCGATATCAAGGCGAATTTCACCCGCCGCTTCTTTGGCACACTCTAATGCATCGGCATCGGTAGGCGCGCGGCCTCGGTCAAACTGCTGATTAAAGCCTTTTAAACGAAGTTGCTCGTTGACCTGCGGACGCGAGCCATGCACGAGGACCAGTTTGATCCCCAGCGCGGATAACAAAGACAAATCCTGGACTAAGGCGTTTAGAGCATTGGCCTGAACAAGTTCACCACCAAATGCGACCACAAAGGTTTTTCCTCTAAACGCATGAACGTAAGGGGCGACCTCCCTAAACCAGCGAACGAATTGCGCTGCTGCGAACTCAGGAGCCTCTTGGGCTGAAACAGTCCCATCGGGACCGATGTTTGAGGATTCCTGAAGGGACCCAATCTCTTGTTCTTTTTTGTCTGGCATGGTGGCTTGTGTTGTCAACCTCGTGTTCGCTGTGAGTATTAGAGATAAATTTTATAATAAGCTGTTACTTGGATTCATAAATATGCTCGATTCAAAGCGCTTAACCGACATTCCGCCGGAAAGCGTCGTCATTTCCCCACGCCAGCCCCCCAAGATCGTCTATCCAGAGGATTTGCCGGTCAGCGCTCGCCGTGAGGAAATCGCTCGTGCGATCGCCGACCATCAGGTGGTGATCGTGAGTGGCGAGACGGGCTCTGGTAAAACCACCCAATTGCCCAAGATTTGTCTCGAGCTAGGGCGGGGCTTGAAAAAAATGATTGGCCATACTCAGCCCAGACGGTTGGCGGCCAGTTCGGTGGCTCGCCGTATTGCCGAGGAGCTTCAGACGCCCTTGGGGGATTGGGTCGGCTATCAGGTTCGTTTTCAGGATCGCAGCAGCGCCCAGACGGCCATCAAGCTCATGACGGATGGCATTTTGCTGGCTGAGTCTCAGCGTGACCCTTTACTCAAGCGATATGACACCATCATTATTGATGAGGCGCACGAGCGCAGTCTGAATATTGATTTTTTGCTGGGCTATTTGCGTCAGTTGTTGCCTCGCCGACCGGATCTCAAGGTCATCATTACGTCTGCCACGATTGATGCAGGCCGCTTTGCCCGCCATTTTTCAGATGCAAAAGGAGTGCCTGCTCCGGTGATCGAGGTTTCAGGTCGTTTGTATCCTGTGGAGATCAGGTATCGGCCCGTGTTGAATCCGGTGCTTGAGGATGGCGCTGCGGGAGGAGTCACTTCCTACGCAGGATTGTCCGAGCGCAGTTTGGCGCGGGACGAAGAGCGGGATCTGATCAATGCTTTAGTTGAAGCTGTCGATGAGTGCGCGCGCGTGGGTCCCGGCGATATCTTAGTTTTTTTACCCGGTGAGCGAGAAATACGTGAGTGCGCTGAGGCGCTTCGCAAACACCATCCACCCGGCACGCAGGTGCTCGCCTTGTTTGCGCGCCTGTCCCAAGAAGAGCAAGAGGAAATTTTTCGTCCGCGAACCAGTGCGCGTCGAATTGTGCTGGCGACCAATGTGGCCGAGACTTCGCTCACTGTTCCAGGGATTCGTTTTGTCATCGACAGCGGTCTTGCGCGTGTCAAGCGCTATTCATGGCGCAACAAAGTTGAGCAGCTGCGCATCGAGCCGATCAGTCAGGCCTCCGCCAACCAGCGCGCGGGTCGTTGCGGTCGACTTGGGCCTGGTGTGTGCATCCGACTCTACGACGAATCTGATTTTAAAGATCGTGCGGCCTTTACCGATCCAGAGATTTTGCGTTCTTCACTGGCGGGCGTCATTTTACGGATGAAGGCACTGCGTCTCAATGATATCGAGACCTTTCCGTTTGTGGATCCTCCCAGTGGGCGCGCGATCGCGGATGGCTATCATTTGCTGCAAGAACTCGGGGCCATTGATCCAGATTCACAACGGCCTGATGCCCTGACTGAAACAGGTCGAAGCTTGGCAAAGCTTCCGGTGGATCCCCGTCTGGGGAGGATGATTTTGGCCGCGCGTGAGCAAAATTGTCTGACCGAAATGTTGATCATCGCCTCAGCCCTCTCTGTACAAGATCCTCGCGACCGGCCGATGCATGCGCGCGAGGCTTCGGACCAGGCACATTCCAAATTTTCTGATGATGCCTCCGAGTTCGTGGCCTACGTCAAGCTTTGGAACTGGTATCACGAACAGGTCAAGCACAAAGAGTCACAGCGCAAGCTCGTTGCCTTGTTGCGGACCCAGTATCTATCGCCCTTGCGTCTGCGCGAGTGGCATGACATTCATAGCCAGCTGATGTCCTTGGTGGGTGAGCAGGGGTGGCGTCTCAACAAAACCGATGCCACCCATGAGCAGATTCATCTGGCGTTGTTATCTGGGCTGCTAGGGAACCTCGGTTTTAAATCCGAGGAGGCGGGGCACTACTTAGGCGCTCGCGATATTCGCTTTTTGATTCACCCGAGCTCCAAGCTTCTGAAAAAAGCCGGTAAATGGATTGTGGCGGCTGAGTTGGTCGATACCAGCAAACTGTATGCACGTTGTGTCGCCAAGATCGATCCAAAATGGGTCGAACGCGTGGCAGGCCATCTGCTCAAACGCTCCTGGAGTGATCCACGTTGGGAGCGCAAACTTGGGCAGGTGGTCGCCAATGAAAAGGCGACCTTATATGGTTTGACGATTTACTCTGGGCGGCGTGTGCATTACGGACCGATTGCCCCAGAGCAAGCTCGCGAGATCTTTATCCTACAAGCTCTCATCCCTGGAGATATCGATAGTCCGTTGCCGTTTCTTGCCCACAATCGTAAGTTGATTGCCCAGATTGAAAAACTTGAGCATCAGACGCGCAGGCCGGATATTTTGGTGGATGATGCACTCATACAGGCGTTTTACGACAAGTTGTTGCCTCCAGAGATCTATCAAACAGCCACGCTAGAGCATTGGGTCAAGGGCTTATCAAAAGAGCACGCTCAACGATTGATGCTGACGCGCGACGCCTTGATGCGGCACGAAGCAGCAGGTGTGACGACTGACGTCTTTCCAAAGTTTTTTGAATGGCAGGGTGTACGTCTTGCCATCGATTATCACTTTGAGCCCGGCTCGCCCAAGGACGGCGTGACCGTGACAGTTCCACTTTATTTTTTAAATCAGGTCGATGCGGCTCGCTGTGAGTGGCTCGTGCCTGGGATGCTCAAAGAAAAATCTCAACTATTACTTAAGTCATTGCCGCAAAAAATCCGTCGTCATTGTGTGCCCTTGCCGGATTACGCCGCAGGCTTTTACCAACGCTGGTACGACCGACTCGAACAACCTCCCTGTGGTCTGATCGAAGCCTTAATTCAGGATATTTGGCAGACGCTCAAGATTCGCCCTCTGGTCACGGACTTCAAACCTGAAACCTTGCCAGCACACTTGTTCATGTCTTTCAAAATCGTGGATGAGCATGGACGCATGCTGGCGGCTGGACGTAATTTGGCGCAGATCAAGGCAGAGTTGGGTAAGCAAGCGCAGGCGACATTTCAAAAATTTGCCACGCATGATCAGGACGTCGCAAGCGTCCTGTCACAGGATGAAATTACAGAATGGAGCTTTGGCAAACTTCCCGAGCTCATGGAAATTCGTCGCAAAGAGCACGTGGTGGTGGGTTATCCGGCACTGGTTGAAAGAGGTGCTGCGTGCGCGCTGGATGTATTCGATGATCCTCAAGTCGCTTTAGAGGCGCATCGACGCGGCTTAGTGCGCTTGTTTCGTATCGCGTTGCGTGAGCAGGTCAAATTTCTCGAGAAAAATTTGCATGAGCTCACCAAAATGGGCATGCTTTATCTCCAGCTCGGTACACAAGAGCAGCTGCGCGACCAGATTATTGACTGTGCGCTTATGGGTGCTTGTCTGGCTGAGCCTTGGCCCGAGGATGCGCAGAGTTTTGAAGCACGGCGCCAAGAGGCTAAAACCAAACTCGGTTTATTGGCCCAAGAGGTGGCTCGACTCGCGTTTGCTGTCCTTGACGGGTGGACGGCCGCACAGCGTAAGCTTGCGCAGGCTAAAGGAAATGCGCAAAGTTACGCAGATTTACAACAGCATATGCAGCAACTGGTCACCGCGCGTTTTGTCGTGGATACACCCTATGCTCAACTTGTTCATGTGCCGCGTTATCTCAAAGCCGCAGTCGCGCGCATCGATAAGCTCAAGTCAGATCCCGCGCGTGATATGCGACTGATGCTGGAAATGTCACCTGTATTAAATTTGTATACACGGGCGCGCAGCGCACTCAAAGGGTCACCAGATGCGGGTCTTGACGAGTTTCGCTGGATGCTCGAGGAGTTGCGGGTCGCACTTTTTGCCCAAGAGTTGCGCACCCCGATGCCGGTGTCTGTTAAACGTTTACAGAAAACTTGGGAAGCGATGCAGCGCTGAGTTGGGTCAAGCAAGTATTTACCAGACAATAAACAGCACAATCGCTAGTGCAATCAAGCTAAACTTAGTTACCTTGTAGGCGGTTCGGTTGGCTTTTTTGAACGCCCGACGTTTTTGATCGACGATCCAGTGGTAATGCGTGAGCTTGTTCACCCAGCCCGTTTGATCGGTCTCGGCATTGGGAGAGCTTGCCGCGGACATCGCGACTCTGCCAAACCAATGATTAAACCCCTCGGCCCAACGCCAAATCAGGGGCCGTTCGACATCGCAAAACAGAATGATGCGGTTTTTATCTGACTTGTTGTAGGCATCGTGGACATAGGTTTCATCAAAAATCACCCCTTTTCCATCACGCCAGCTATGACGAATACCATCCACATCGATATAGCAAAGATCATCATTTGGAGTGGCCAAGCCCAAGTGATAGCGTAAAGAGCCCGCAAAAGGGTCACGATGCGGGTTGAGCTTTCCGCCAGGCGGCAACTCAGCAAACATAGCCGCTTTGATGGACGGAATTTGATTCAACAGTGCGACTGTTTTAGGGCATAGTGCGGCAGCGGAGGGGTGTTTGGCGTCGTACCACTTCAGGTAAAAGCGTTTCCAGCCGTATTTGAAAAACGAATTAAATCCTATGTCATTGTGTAACTCAGGGGCTTTGATTTCTCGCAAACTCGCCAAATGGAGCGCTTCGTCACGAATGATTTCCCAGTGATCCTCAAGAAGTTTGAGGTCTGGGATGGCGCTTGTCGGGATATAGGGGGTGGTTGGTACACGCGAGGTGAGCACCATAAAGGCATTGATCGGAGCCAAAATGCTCGAATGATCCAAGAGCTGCCGCCCAAGCGGGAGTCTGATGCGACCGCGGAAATGCGCAAAAAGTACCGCACTGATCCATGTTGCTAAAACGATCCATTTCATCCGACATTCCATCTAAAAGCAGTGCGTAACAAGCGTGTTACAAAGAGTCTAAATGAGTCACTAAGTGTAACTATATCTGACTTAACAGTAGGTACAATTGACCTATGTCAGAAAGCACTCAATCTCAGCCCTTTGTTCATCTTCGCGTCCATTCCGAATATTCGGTCGTGGATGGCACAGTGCGCATCCCAGAGCTCATTGAGCGTGTCGCGCAGTTCGGCCAGCCTGCGATCGCCCTGACCGACTTGTCTAATGTTTTCGGTCTTATCAAGTTTTACAAGGCCGCGCGTTCGGCAGGCATCAAGCCTATCACAGGCTGTGACGTCTGGCTGACCAATGACGACGACCGTGATAAACCCTTCCGCATTTTACTGCTCGTCTCGAGTCAAGCGGGTTATTTGTCGCTGTGCGAGCTATTAACGCGTGCTTGGCTGACGAATGCGCATCGCGGCCGAGCTGAAATGCGCCGAGAATGGCTGCTCGGTGCGCAAGGTTTGATTGCGCTTTCAGGCGCGCGTGGCGGTGATGTTGGACAGGCGCTGATGGCGGGCAACCCCGAGTTGGCGCGAACGTTGGCGATGCAGTGGAAAGACGTCTTCCCTGGCGCTTACTACATCGAATTGCAGCGCACCGAGGCAGAGGCAGATCAAGCTTATGTCAGGGCCGCCTTATCTTTGGCCTCCGATTGTGGGTTGCCTGTGGTGGCGACGCACCCTGTGCAGTTTCTAGATCCCCAAGATTTTGAGCCCCACGAAGCACGGGTGTGTATTTCCGAGGGCGAGATCCTTGCCAACCCGCGTCGTCCCCGTCATTTCACGCCCGACCAGTTTTTGCAGTCCACGGAGGCGATGGCTGAGCGGTTTAGCGATGTGCCCTCCGCACTTGCCAATGCGGTGGAGATTGCCAAGCGATGCAATTTGAGCCTCGTGCTTGGGCAACCACGCTTGCCCGACTTTCCGACCCCAGAAGGTGTTTCTCTGGATGATTACCTGATTCAGCTTTCT
>JBIKOQ010000328.1:0-3039 GCA_044357955.1 Burkholderiaceae bacterium
GTCATCGCCTCCAACACCCCTGCCTTCCGTGTCGGGGATACCGTTCTCGCTGCGTCCGGCTGGCAACTGTTCGCCGCGATGGATGCAAGCGCAGTCACCCCCATCAAGACCGACAAGGTGAGCCCTTCAGCCTATCTGGGCGTCCTGGGCATGCCAGGTATCACGGCATGGACTGGGCTCATCGATATTTGCCAGCCTCGGGAAGGCGAAACCGTGGTCGTGGATGCCGCTTCAGGTGCGGTTGGAAGCGTCGTAGGTCAGCTCGCCAAACTTCAAGGCTGTCGTGTCGTGGGTATTGCCGGCGGAGCAGAAAAATGTCGTTATGTCACGCAAGAGCTCGGCTTTGATGTTTGTGTCGATCATCGTGCCGCAGACTTTGCCGACAAACTTGCTGCCGCGTTGCCAGCGGGCATCGATTGCTTATTTGAGAACGTGGGTGGCGCGATTTTTGAAAGGCTCCTCACGCATATGAATGTCGGTTCGCGTATCGCCCTATGTGGCATGGTCTCAGAGTTCAATCGCGAGCCTCACGCTTATCGCACGCTGCGTTCCATTTTGATCAATCGTATTCGTGTGCAGGGATTCATTGTTTCGGACAAGCTCGAAACCTGGCCTGGAATCAGAGAAAATCTTTACAACTTAGTTGTCCAGGGAAAACTCAAATTTCGCGAGTCTGTCACTGAAGGCCTTGCGAACGCACCACAAGCCTTTATCGGTCTGCTCAAAGGTGAAAATTTTGGCAAACAGCTGATTAAATTGAGATAAACGCTGAGATAGACGCTGAGATCAACACGCTGAGATTAACAAGGTGCGTGACGAAACCTAGAGAAAGCGATCCAGAATACGGCGACTATGCTTGTCGAGTTGCTGCATATCAGGCACATAGAAACGCAAGCCGTGGCTGTCCGTGATGATGAGCGTCCCGCCACTGAGGCGACGAATATCCTCTTCGCCCTTAAGCACAAATTTAGTCGCGCCACGATCCGTCATGACTTCCCAGGTACTGGGGGTAGAGTACGTTGAAACTTTTAAAAGTTGCTGAATCACCGGCATCACTTCACGCGAAGCAATCTCCTCGTTAATCAGCATGCGTATATCCTCCGGCACATCGGCCAGACGATCAATCCATAGCACCTCTTTACCCTCGGTACTCATCAACGCCACAAACTCTTGAGGCGTCTGAACAGGAAAAGCACGCACCGGCGTGACACCTTCATGCATCGTTCCGTCGAACAAAAGCAACACTAAGCGACCAGCGAGGTTGCGCGTGAGCTGAAAATCATCCATTGTTCGTCTCGCTAGGCGGTGGCAGCGGTGCTTCGGCATCAACCTGCCGCGTCTGTGCCTCGTACAGCGCATGATAAGCACCACCACGGGCTAACAAATCCTCGTGGTTACCGATCTCCACGACCTGACCGCGATCTAACACCACAAGACGATCAGCTTTACGAAGCGTACTGAGTCGGTGTGCAATCGCAATCGTCGTACGGCCCTGAATCAAGTTGTCCAAGGCCTCCTGAATTTCCATTTCTGTTGTGGTGTCGACTGAGGAGGTCGCCTCATCAAGAATCAAGATCCGCGGGTCGATGAGCAATGCACGCGCAATTGAAATACGCTGACGCTCTCCACCAGACAGTGCCTGACCGCGCTCACCCACCAATGAGTCATAGCCTTGCGGCAATCTCAAGATAAATTCATGGGCCCGCGCTGCGCGCGCTGCCGAAATCACTTCTTCGCGTGATGCGCCAGGTTTGCCATAGGCGATATTTTCAGCGATCGTGCCAAAAAACAAAAAGGGCTCTTGGAGTACCAAACCAATGTTGCTTCGGAAGGAGTTCAGAGAATAGGATCGGATATCGACACCATCCACACGAATCCCCCCTTCGGTGACATCGTAAAAACGACAAATCAAATTGACGAGCGAGCTTTTGCCGGAGCCGCTATGTCCGACTAGGCCAATCATTTCTCCCGCCCCAATACTCAAATTCACTTCGCGCAACACAGTTCGGCTGCCGTAACGAAAGCCTACATTGCGCAGCTCTATCCGTCCCTCCATCCGCACAAGCGGCACCGGACGTTGCGCGTCAGGGACGCTTGAAACATGGTCCAAAATATCAAAAATACGTTTAGCACCCGCCGCCGCCTGTTGCGTATAGGTGACGATGCGACTCATGGAGTCAAGGCGTGTATAAAACCGACCGATGTAGGCTAGAAAAGCAGCGAGGACACCCACGCTGATCGCACTGGAAGCGACTTGCATGATGCCAAAAATCCAGACCACCAACAGACCTATTTCAGTCAAAAAAGTCACAGTTGGTGCGAAAAGCGCCCAAATTTTATTAATCCGATCGTTGACGCCGAGATAGCGATCATTCGCTTCGCGAAAACGTGCGACCTCTCGTTTTTCCTGGGCAAAAGCCTTGACCACTCGGATCCCGGGAATCGTGTCCGCCAAGACGTTGGTCAACTCACTCCAAGAACGATCCACTTTTTCAAACCCGAACCGTAAGCGGTCACGCACTAAATGAATCATCCAGATGATGATAGGCAAAGGCACCAAGGTCGTCACGGCCAGCCAAGGGTCGATGGACAACAAGATGACGGCGGTCATCACAATCATCAATACATCGTTGACGAAATCCAGGAAATGTAGGGACAAAAAGATATTGATGCGATCCGTTTCACTCCCGAGCCTGGCCATCAAATCACCCGTGCGCTTGCCCCCAAAAAATTGCAAAGACAAGGTTTGTAAGTGATTGAATGTCGTCGTACGTAAATCCGCGCCGATTCTCTCGCTCACCCAAGACAACAAATAAGTACGGGCCCAGCCGAGCAACCAGGCAAGCAGCGCCGCGACCACCAAGCCTGTCAGATAAAGCGTCACCAGGTCATAGTCAATCGGTTTACCATTCTGAAAAGGAATCAGAATGTCATCCATCAAGGGCATCGTCAGGTACGGCGGTACAAGTGAAGCAGCCGTCGACATCAAGGTCAGCAACATGCCGACCAACAGAGGCAAGCGGTAGGGTCGGGCAAAAC
>JBIKOQ010000329.1:0-3038 GCA_044357955.1 Burkholderiaceae bacterium
CGCATTGGACTCTTACAAGACCAGCTAAAGGCTGTGGAGAAAGAGCTCGAACAAGCACGTGCAAAGCTTGCATCAAGTGCTGGAAATGCGCTCACTGATGCTGCAATTGAGATGCCAGCAGGCTTTAAATTATTGGTCACTGAAGTCAAGGGTGTCGATCCCAAAGATCTTCGCTCGATGGTCGATCAGCTCAAAGACCGTCTGAAATCTGCAGTTGTTTTGCTTGCGACAGCTTCGACTGACGGCAAGATTAGTGTGGTGGCGGGTGTGACGGCTGACCTGAATGCCAAGATCAAGGCAGGAGAGTTGGTTGGTTTTGTTGCGGGGCAGATTGGTGGCAAGGGTGGCGGTCGTCCGGATATGGCAATGGGCGGAGGGACGGACTTGGCGTCTCTAGCAGCCAGTTTGGCGAGCGTGAAAGCCTGGGTCGAGGCCAAATGAGTGAGCCTAACAACGTACCCCAGGTGTTCAAAGAAACCGTGGATGCGACAGGGCTCGCCTGTCCATTACCGATTTTGCGTGCTAAAAAAGCCTTGGCAACACTGACCTCTGGCGAAATCTTGCGCGTCATCACCACAGATCGGGGTGCGGTGCGTGATTTTCAGGCTTTTTGTAAGCAAACGGGCAACACTTTACTTGCCCAGGTGGACGAAGCAGATCGCGTGACACACTATTTAGAGCGACGTTTGAAATAAACGTTTGAAATAAACCAGGCTCATTGATTGTTTGATGCTATAATCATTGGCTTTACTGAACATTTTCAAGGGATTACGTATGGTGGTGATTCGCCTGGCCCGTGGCGGCTCCAAGAAACGTCCTTTTTACAACCTCGTTGCGACTGATTCTCGTGATCGTCGTGATGGTCGTTTCATTGAGCGCGTTGGTTTTTACAACCCTGTTGCAAATGCAAACGAAGAGCCTCTTCGTATTGCGCTTGATCGTGTCCAATATTGGACAGGAGTGGGTGCACAGTTGTCTCCAGCGGTTGCCCGTCTGGTCAAAGACTACTCGTCAAAAGTCGCGACAGCGGCTTAATCGCATCGTTTGACTGACTTCTTACCTCGCCATGGCTGACACAGGCGCTCAACAAGCGCCAAATGACCTAATCGAATTAGGTCGTATCGTGTCAGCATATGGCGTAAGAGGTTGGGTCAAAGTCCAGCCGCATTCAGCGCAAGGTTTAGTCTTGCGCGCCGCGCCTGTCTGGTGGCTAGCTCCGCCAGTGCCCCCTATATCCTCCAGCTCTGGAGCCCCAGAGTCAAGCAAACTTCGCCCGCATGCGGTCAAGCAGGTGCGCCCACAAGGCGCAACAGTCGTGGCTGATCTCGAGCATGTCGGAGATCGTGATCTTGCTGAGTCGATGCGCGGGTACACCGTACATGTTTCTCGGCAATTCTTTCCCAAAGCTCAGGCAGACGAGTTCTATTGGGTAGACCTTGTGGATTGCTATGTGTTTAGCGCAGCACAACTTGTCGGTGTGGTCCTTGAGGTTGTGGATAATGGGGCGCACGCGATTCTCCGGGTACAGCGAATGACGCTTGCAGGAGATCAAACACCATCGATTGAGCATATGCCCCAGGTCATCCTTGATGCCAAAGGTCGTCCCGAAGAAATTTTGGTGCCTTTTGTTGCTGCTCACGTACAACATGTTGATATTGTTGCCCGTCGAATCGAAACTGACTGGCCTCTCGATCTCTAAGGCTTCATGATGCGCATTGACGTCATCACCTTGTTTCCGGAAATGTTTAGCGTGGTGCGTGACTTGGGTGTGACGGGGCGCGCGCACAACCAAAGCATTTGGTCGCTTCATGCTTGGAGTCCACGCGACTTTACGCATGATGTGCATCGTACCGTTGATGATCGTCCTTATGGCGGTGGTCCAGGTATGGTGATGATGGCCGAGCCGCTCAGGCAAACGCTGCTTGCGATTCATTCTGATCGACGTGAGACTGTTTCTCCTCAGGGCCCATCAACGATCGCACCTGCTTCTGCGACCCCGGTGATCTTGTTGTCACCTGTTGGCAAGCGCTTTGGTCAGGCTCAAGCAGCTCAACTTGCAAGATCCAGTGGTGCCATTTTTGTTTGTGGTCGCTACGAGGGTGTGGATCAGAGATTCATCGATGAGTGTGTCGATGAGCAATGGTCTTTGGGCGATTTTGTCTTGTCTGGTGGCGAAATCGCAGCGCTTGCCATGATCGATGCTGCCGTCAGACTCATGCCTGGCGCCCTTCATCATGGAGACTCATCGCTGCAGGACTCTTTTCAGCCCTCCATCTCAGGTTTGCTAGACAGCCCTCATTTCACCCGTCCAGAGGTGTTATGGGATCAGTCAGTACCGCCTGTTTTGCTTTCTGGAAACCACGCCAACATCTCGCGATGGCGTCGTGAACAATCTCTCGCACTCACTGCTAAAAATCGCCCCGATTTAATTGAGCAAGCGCGAACGCTGGGCTTGCTCACCAAGGCGGATGAAAAGTTTTTGCTCAGCCTAATTTAGCGCGCTGTCCTTTGACTTGAGCAAGTGTTTCGCCAAACTGTGCGACACGTTGTTGCTCTTGCTCGACAACTGCGGCGGGTGCGCGGGCAACAAACGACTCGTTAGAAAGTTTGGCTTGGGCTTTGTTGATCTCGCCTTCGAGTCTAGCGATTTCTTTATCCAAGCGTACTTTTTCCGCCGCGACGTCGATCTCAACCTTGAGCATCAAGCGTGTTTGTCCAACCACCTGAACAGGCGCGCCATCGTCGGGTAGACTTGACATAACATCCACGCTAGAAAGCTTGGCCAGCGAGGCAAGATAAGGTGCGTGCTGGAGCAACATTTCTTGGGGGCCTTCGGCGATTAAGGGTACGCGCGCGGCGGGTGAAAGATTCATTTCGCCTCGAAGGGCGCGTACAGCCTCGACTTGACCCTTGAGTAAATCAACTTGTGCGCATGCCTGGGCATCCATGGCGTGAACATCAGCCTGAGGAAACGGTTGTATGGAGATGCTCGAAGTCTCCTGCGCCGAACGTTTGCCGGCCACAATAGAAACTTTCTG
>JBIKOQ010000221.1:0-3916 GCA_044357955.1 Burkholderiaceae bacterium
TAACCCTCGAGGTAGGGGGTACGAATCACGATCGCACCCATCGCCTCGGCCATGATGGCCCAAGACTCAGAAAAGTGCCCCGTGCCGGGAATCAACACTTTTTGTCCAGGTGCCAGTAGATTGACGATCATCGCTTCCCAAGCGCCATGACCGTTCGCCGCATAAAAAAAGACATCTGCCGCCTGCGTTTTCAACAGCTTTTTCAAGCCAGCTTCACAAGCATCGACGCAAGCATCTACACGAGGATCACCCATATCCATCGGCTGCCGGGTCATTGCATCGAGCACCGCTTTGGGCACATTGGAGGGTCCGGGAGAGTGCAGTAATCGTACGCCTGGAAAATAGGGAAAAGCAGCTGCTGACGAGGTCATATCCGATCCTTGTGAAAGTGAGCAGATTTTAACCTGTCGATCTCCATACGCGCTCATCCGTATCGACAACGCGTAACTTGGACACCACACTTTACGCACCCTTGCTCTCAACAACCCTCAGGCTGTCAACACACGATGAATCCGATCTCCCTTTTTCCCTTCGTCTCCAACGATAGAGTCCGAACCCAACAAGGTGCCGCGATGCTTGAATGCTTGCTGGCCTTGTTACCCATTCTGCTCGTAGGGAGCCTTTGTCTCGAACTCGCGCGTGGTTATCAACTCCGCTACTTACTCATTTTTTCACTACAAGAAGCAGCACGCGTGGCGGCAGTCCATCACGGTGAACCACAGGCGTGGCAACCCGTGCTGAAACGCTCTTTGTCCAGATTATTGATCCCAGCAGGTCGATTCGATCCTGCCCACAGACGGCTAGAAGCCGCGCGGCAGGACTTTGAAACACGTTTTAAGCTGCCGCTCTGGCGGGCGTTCCAAGTCGCATCGGACTCAGATACCATTCACCTTCGCTTGATCTATCTGCATCGACCCATGCAGGAGTGGCTAAGAATTTTGTTACAAGAGTTACGTCAGGAGAAACACGGCTTGATCCCGATCGTCGTAGACTACCGTGTCTTGAGACAGCACAGCTTGAGACAGCACAGCCTCAGTGGGAGGTCGATAGATTGATCGGTTCGCTCAACGAACGGCTGGCTTGGTGCCCGCTGCAGGCCTGGAGCTGGGTTTGAGTTCGGGAGGCTTTGCGCCAGGTGGCAATATCTGTACAAAAACCTCGCCCTGCCGCATCATTCCGAGCTCACTGCGGGCACGCTCCTCAGAAGCTTCGGTTCCCGAGCGTAAATCTTCGACTTCGGCCGCCAGCGCAACGTTACGCGCGCTGAGGCCTTCGTTAATCATGCGCTGATCCGCAACTTGCGTCTGCATGTCCCAAACGGAAAACCACCCGCCCCGACCCAGCCACAAGGGATACTGGACCAGAACAACTAGCGCAATCATCACAATGAGTAAAAGACGCATAGCACCTTGTTTAACTGGAACAACCGAAGGCCGTTCCAGCAAGTCGAGATTTAGCGCAGGTTATAAAACGCATCACGACCCGGATAGGTCGCGACTTCGGCGAGTTCTTCCTCAATACGCAATAACTGGTTGTACTTGGCCATGCGATCAGAGCGCGACAAAGAGCCGGTTTTGATTTGCATGGCGTTAGTCGCCACCGCGATATCCGCAATTGTCGAGTCCTCGGTTTCACCGGAGCGATGAGACACCACAGCGGTATAACCAAAACGTTTCGCCATTTCAATCGCTGCGAACGTTTCCGTCAAGGTACCGATCTGATTAATTTTGATCAAAATCGAATTGGCGATCCCCTGGTCGATGCCTTGCTTGAGAATCTTGGTATTGGTGACAAATAAATCATCACCCACCAACTGGACCTTGCGACCGAGCCTTTCAGTCAAATGCTTCCAGCCAGCCCAGTCATTTTCAGCCATGCCGTCTTCGATCGAGATGATCGGATATTTGTCACACCACGTCGACAGCAGGTCGGTCAAGGCCTCGGAGGACAGCGACACCCCCCCCTCGCCTTGCAAGGTGTATTTTCCGTCACGATAAAACTCCGAGGCTGCACAGTCCAGCCCCAAGGCGATCTGGGTACCGGGCTCGTAACCTGCGTTTTCGATCGCGCGCAAAATCAACTGGATCGCCGCTTCGTGGTTGGCGACGTTTGGCGCAAAACCGCCCTCGTCACCCACTGCGGTGGACATACCTTGGTCGTTGATAATTTTCTTGAGCGCGTGAAAGATTTCCGCCCCCATGCGCAAGGATTCACGAAAACTCGTCGCACCGATCGGCAAGATCATCAGCTCTTGCATATCGAGGGTGTTATTCGCATGTGCGCCACCGTTGATCACGTTCATCATGGGCACGGGCATGCTCATCGGACCACTGCCACCAAAATAGCGATAGAGTGACAAACCTGATTCATCGGCGGCTGCGCGGGCGACGGCCATGCTGGCTGCCAGGATGGCATTGGCGCCAAGGCGTGACTTACCCTCCGTACCGTCAAGTTCGATCAATGTGCGATCCAAGAATGTTTGTTCTTGCGCATCTAGACCCATCAAGGCTTCGGAGATCTCGGTGTTCAGATTTTCCACCGCGCGCAAGACACCCTTGCCGAGGTAGCGAGACTTGTCGCCATCACGCAACTCAATCGCTTCGCGGCTACCCGTCGAAGCGCCAGACGGCACCGCCGCACGGCCCATCGCACCTGATTCGAGTAACACGTCGCATTCGACGGTCGGATTGCCACGCGAGTCGAGAATTTCACGACCAATGATGTCTACGATTGCACTCATTTCTGTCTTTCCTGAAAAATAAAAATTCCGTTAAACAAAATGCGACTCTAGAAAGCCATGCTTTTTAACGACACGATCAAGTTCGACCAGGGTCGTCAAGAGATTCTTCATTTGCCCGAGTGGCACAGCGTTCGGGCCATCGGACAGCGCTTTGGAAGGATCCGGATGGGTTTCCATAAAAAGTCCTGCAATGCCCGCCGCAACAGCGGCACGCGCAAGTACAGGCACAAACTCACGCTGTCCCCCTGAGGAAGTACCCTGACCGCCTGGCAATTGGACCGAGTGGGTCGCATCAAAGACAACCGGACAGGCAGTTTCGCGCATGATGGCCAGTGAACGCATATCGGAGACAAGATTGTTGTAGCCAAACGAAACGCCACGCTCGCACACCATGATGTCCTCGGCGACACCCGCTTGCCGAGCGGCATGACGCGCCTTATTGACGACCTGCAACATATCGTGAGGCGCAAGAAACTGGCCTTTTTTAATATTCACCGGCTTGCCGCTCGCGGCACAGGCCTCGATAAAATCAGTCTGACGACACAAGAAAGCAGGCGTTTGCAACACGTCCACGACGGCCGCAACGGCCTTGACTTGATCCTTGTCATGAACATCGGTCAGCACAGGAACCCGGAGCTCGGCACGAACATCAGCCAAAATCTGCAAACCCTCGTCCATGCCTGGGCCTCGATAAGAGGTCCCAGAACTCCGATTGGCTTTATCGAAAGAACTTTTATAGATGAAGGGGATGCCTAAAGAAGAGGCGATGTCCTTGAGTTGACCCGCCGTATCGAACGCCATCTGGCGCGACTCAATCACGCACGGACCGGCAATCAAGAAAAAAGGGTGCTCCAGGCCAACATCGAATCCACACAACTTCATCAGGCCCCCCGACGCTTGGTCTGATGATCCAGAGCCGCGTGAATATAGCTGGTGAATAAGGGGTGTCCCTCTCTGGGCGTGGAGGTGAATTCAGGGTGGAATTGCACACCTACAAACCAGGGGTGGTTGGGTAACTCCATGATTTCAGGGAGATTTTCTGTGGGCGTCCGGGCGCTGATGACGAGCCCGGCTTTTTCAAGTCTCGGCACGTAAATATTGTTGACCTCATAGCGATGGCGATGTCGCTCATTGACCTCAGGACCATAAATTTGATGGGCGAGCGTGCCAGCCTTG
>JBIKOQ010000091.1:0-6107 GCA_044357955.1 Burkholderiaceae bacterium
TTTGCGAACCTTTGCGCATCGTTCCGCCTAGGTCAGATTGTGCATCACGCTTTTCCGTCACGCCTTCGCGATCCATCCACTCAGTGATCAACGCCACCACAGGGTGGGGCGAAGCAGGATCAAACTCCGTACTATTGGCTTGACCCAAGCCCGCCACATCGCGTGCGAACTCGATCACAGCGAGCTGCATCCCCAGGCAGATCCCCAGATAGGGCACGTTATGTTCGCGGGCATAACGGATCGCAGCGATCTTACCTTCGGTACCGCGCTTACCAAAACCGCCTGGCACCAAAATGGCATCAAAGGGCTTGAGCACTTCGACACCACTTTCTTCGATACTTTCGGAGTCGAGATACTCGACTTTGACGCGTGACTTGGTATGAATACCAGCGTGGATCAAGGCCTCGGTCAGAGACTTGTAGGACTCGGTCAAATCGACGTACTTGCCGACCATCGCGATACGCACTTCGCGCTCGGGATGCTCGAGTCGATAGACTAGGTTGTCCCACATGGACAAATCCGCAGCGGGCGGATTGAGGTTCAGCACCTCGCAAATCAAGTTGTCCAAACCTTGCTTGTGCAGCATTGACGGGATTTTGTAGATTGAATCCGCATCCCACACCGAAATCACCGCATCGAGAGGAACATTGGAAAACAAAGAAATCTTGGCGCGCTCTTCGTCGGGTATCGGACGATCCGCGCGACACAGCAAAGCATGGGGGATGATCCCAATTTCGCGCAGTTTTTGAACGGAATGCTGGGTCGGTTTGGTTTTGAGTTCGCCCGCCGAGGCAATGAACGGTACGAGGGTGAGGTGAATGAAGGCGGCATTGTTGCGACCGAGGCGCAGACTCATTTGGCGAGCCGCCTCGAGAAACGGGAGAGACTCGATATCGCCGACGGTGCCACCAATTTCGACAATCGCCACATCGGTTGCACCATCCCAGGATTGTTCTGCACCACGAGCGATGAAATCCTGGATTTCATTCGTGATGTGCGGGATCACCTGCACAGTTTTGCCCAGATAATCGCCACGTCGCTCTTTGCGCAATACCGACTCGTAGATCTGGCCTGTGGTGAAGTTATTGACCTTGCGCATTTTCGAGGAGATGAATCGCTCGTAATGGCCGAGGTCCAGGTCCGTCTCGGCGCCGTCTTCGGTCACGAAGACTTCACCATGCTGAAACGGACTCATGGTGCCGGGATCGACGTTGATATAGGGATCGAGTTTGAGGAGGGTCACCTGCAGACCACGGGATTCGAGGATGGCGGCCAGAGACGCAGCGGCGATGCCCTTGCCTAGCGAGGACACCACACCACCGGTAACAAAGACAAATTTGGTCATGTGTTTGACGCCCCATGATGAGGCGTATGCGGGAAATTTGGATTATAGCCGCCTGTCTAACTTTTGCGGAAAACCCGTATGGATTTATCCACAACATTCTCGACTTTTGCCACGCAGAGGCCGTTTTTAGCGTAAAGCCTCGGTGCGGTGCATCAACCAAGCCAAAGCCGGGCCGCTCACCTTCGGCGCCAACCGTCTGCGAACCTCTGCGTGGTAAGCGTTAATCCAGTCCACCTCATCTTGTCTGAGCTGGTCTCGCTGCACGCAACGGGTGTCGATTGGACACAAGGTCAGGGTTTCAAACTCCAAAAACTCACCAAACTCGGAGGTGCCAGCGGACACATTGCACACCAGATTTTCAATCCGAATCCCCCAGCGATCCGGACGATAAAGCCCCGGCTCGTTCGAAGTGATCATGCCTGGCTGCATGGCGGTATGCGGTCCGGGTGCCGCGCGATATGAGATCACCTGTGGCCCCTCATGCACATTGAGGTAGTACCCGACCCCATGTCCTGTTCCATGGCCATACTCGGCGAGTCGCGCCCAAAGCGGCGCGCGAGCCACCGCATCGAGCATGGGCGATGCCACGCCGCGAGGAAACCTAAGCCTAGACAGAGCGATCATGGCTTGTAAAACAGCCGTATAGTCGTCTTTCTGGGCTGCGCATGGCTGGCCCACAGGCACCACGCGTGTGATGTCCGTGGTCCCGCCGACATACTGCCCCCCTGAGTCAATCAAAAGCAATCCGTTGCCCGCGATCTGAGCAAAAGACTCGGGCGTGGCTCGGTAGTGCGGCATAGCGCCGTTCGCGTTGTAGGCCGCAATCGTGCCAAAACTCCGTGACACAAACCCCGGTTGCTGGCTGCGCAGAGCGAGTAATTGCTCATCGATCATGAGTTCATTCAGGGGCGAGGTATCGCAGCATGCAATCGCGTCTTCTAACCAAGCAAAAAATGCACACAGCGCGACACCATCGTCCTCCATCACACGTCTGACGTGACCGAGTTCAAAAGCCGTTTTCTGTGATTTGAAAAACGTGCTCGGATTAATTGCGCGCACCAACTGGCAAGACACGCGATCTACCAAGGCGCAGGTCGTGCGGGCAGGGTCAAATAACAAAGACGCGCTTGCCTCAAGCTCAGACAACGCCTGAGCCGCCTCTTGATACGGCCGGACTTCAATGCCCTGCTGCGCCAAGGTCTGCGTCAGTGTCGCATCGATTTTTTCGGGTAACACAAAAAGAAATACGCGGTCAGGTCCGATCAATACATGCGCCAGAAAAACCGGATTAAAACTCACATCCGCGCCACGCAAGTTCAGCAACCACGCAATATCGTCCAAGGTTGAAACGAGATGCCATTGCGCACCGCGCTCGGCCATCTCGGCGCGAACCCGCGCGAGCTTTTCCTGTCTCGACTGTCCCGCAATACTCACGGGCAATTCGCGTACCGCCGCAGTCGGTAATGCAGGACGATCACGCCAACATTGTCCTGGCAGATCCAACGACAATTCCAGCCTGACCGAGTGGGGTGCAAGCTGTTCTTGCAAGGCCTCACGCGCAGCCAAACCGAGTGCACGACCATCCACCGCTACGACGCCTTCGTGGGGGACATGCGCGCCGAGCCATGCAGCATGCGCAGGATCAGTCGCGACGCCGATTTTCATCAAGGTCACACCTGAACCCACCAGCTCCGTTTCGGCCTGCACCCAATAACGACTATCCACCCAAATCCCGGCAAAGTCCTGCGTCACGACGACCGTACCCACAGAGCCCGTAAAGCCGGTCAACCACCGCCTGATCTGCCAGTATGCGGGGAGATACTCGGACAGATGCGGATCGGCGGAGGGAATCAGACAGGCATCGACACCGGCCTGTCGCATCGCGTCGCGCAAGTCGGATAAGGGGTTGTCGTGAGAATGCGGGGATGGAGTCATGACGCCGGCTTACCCTTTGAACGACGAGACATCGAGCTTCGCAGAGGTCTTGGACTTGATCTCCTCGACGGTCACGCCCGGTGCGAGCTCCAAGAGCTTGAGGCCGTTGGACGTCACTTCCATGACGCCCAAGTCGGTAATCACCATATCGATCACGCCCACGCCGGTCAGTGGCAAGGTGCACTTGGGCAACAGCTTCAAATCCGTCGTACCGTCTTTTTTGGTCGCGACATGTTCCATCAACACAATCACGCGACCCACACCCGCGACCAAGTCCATCGCACCGCCCATGCCCTTGACCATTTTGCCAGGGATCATCCAGTTCGCCAGATCGCCGGTCTCAGAAACCTGCATCGCACCCAAAATGGCGAGATTGATCTTGCCGGCGCGGATCATGCCAAACGAGTCGGCAGAAGAAAAAATCGCTGAACCTGGCAACGTGGTCACGGTCTGCTTGCCTGCATTGATTAAGTCAGGGTCGACTTCGCTGTCGAGCGGATGGGGACCAATCCCGAGCAAACCATTTTCAGACTGAAGCCAGACTTCCATATTGTCCGGCACATGGTTGGCCACCATGGTGGGCAAACCAATACCCAAGTTAACGTAAAAACCGTCTTTTAATTCGCGCGCTGCACGCGCGGCCATTTCATCACGAGTCCATGCCATTTTTGTTCTCCTTAGCTCGCCGCGCGAACGATACGCTGCTCAATACGCTTTTCAGGCGTTGCATTGATCACAATGCGGTGCACGTAAATGCCGGGCAAATGAATATTTTCGGGTTCGAGTTCGCCGTTCTCGACAACACGTTCGACCTCGACGACAGTCAGTTTTCCAGCCATCGCGACAGGTGGATTAAAGTTGCGCGCGGTCTTGCTAAACATCAAGTTACCGCTGCGGTCTGCCACCTCGGCTTTGACCAAGGACACTTCGGGCACCAAGGCCCGCTCCATGATGTATTGTTGTCCATCAAACTCCCGGACCTCTTTACCCTCAGCGACAATCGTGCCAACGCCGGTTTTAGTAAAAAAGGCGGGGATTCCCGAGCCGCCTGCGCGCAAGCGCTCTGCCAGAGTACCTTGAGGTGTGAACTCAAGCTCAAGTTCACCGGCTAGAAATTGGCGCTCAAACTCCTTGTTTTCACCGACATAGGACGCGATCATGCGGCGAACCTGACGAGACTCGAGCAAAATCCCCAGGCCAAAGCCATCCACACCCGCATTGTTACTGATGCAGGTCAAATTTTGGACCCCGATCTCCTTGACAGCGGCGATCAAAGCCTCTGGGATTCCGCATAGCCCAAAACCACCCACAGCAATGGTTTGGCCATCTTTCAAAATGCCGGTCAGCGCGTCTTTGGCGCTCGGATACAGCTTGTTCATCAGAACGACTCCTAGAAGGTCACCTAAAGTTAATTATCGACGATTTATGCTACTTGCCAACGCCTTCAAGACCTCTTCAGGCCAAGGATGTGCGCGGTTTAACTCAAAATCCATCCACACCATGATCGACTTACCCTGCGCGCAGAGCTCAAGCCCGTCGGGGTGGATCAGTGACAGGTCCACAGCATGTTCCATGCTTGAGCGGCCAATGCGCTCTACGCGATGACTCACCCGAATCAGAGCAGGATAGGTGATTGGTTTTTTAAAATCACAAGAGCAATGCACCACGACAGGACTAAACCGAGCGCTTTGCTCAACCTTACCCTCATAGAACATCCTGATCCGCCCTTCTTCCATATAGCGAAAATAATTGACATTGTTGAGATGATTCAATGCATCAGCGTCCGCCCAGCGCATCGGTAGGTCAATATCAAAAATATCGCCCACCTCAAGCGTGCGGGCTGATTCGTTGGATTGCTGCAAAGTCTTCTCCACAAAAAAAGCGAAAGGGTACGTTCATGCCTTTGTAAGGCTTTCAGCCCCGCAAATGCCTCGAGCGTGCAATACAATCCCTTGAATCAAACATCATACTTGGAAGCAGGGAGACTCTCATGTCCGAACGTGAATCGATGGAATACGACGTTGTCGTCGTGGGCGGTGGCCCGGGTGGACTCGCGACCGCAATCCGGCTCAAACAACTCGCTGCCGAGCGCAATCACGAAATTTCAGTTTGTGTGCTTGAAAAAGGCAGTGAAATTGGCGCCCATATTTTATCTGGGGCCATCATGGATCCCAAGGCACTCACTGAATTGCTGCCTGACTGGAAATCGACCGGCGCCCCACTCAATACGGCGGTGACCGAGGACGAGTTCCTGTTTTTATCCCCCACAGGATCACAAAAAACGCCTAACTGGCTGCTCCCCGAGTGTTTTCAAAACCACGGTAACTACATCGTCAGCTTAGGCAGCGTAGCCCGCTGGATGGGTGAGCAAGCCGAAGCCCTTGGCGTCGAGATTTTCCCCGGCTTTGCCGCGGCCGAGGTCCTGTATGACGACAAAGGGGCCGTGCGAGGCGTTGCCACCGGTGACATGGGCGTGGGTCGCGATGGTCAACCCACCGACCAATACCAGCGCGGCATGGAGCTCCATGCCAAATACACGATCTTTGCCGAAGGCGCGCGCGGTCAGCTCGGCCGCCAGCTGATCGAAAAATTTAAACTCGACCAGAACCGCGACCCACAAAGCTATGGGATTGGTATCAAAGAACTATGGGAAGTCGAACCTTCCAAGTCGCGCCCGGGTTTGGTGGTGCATACTGCCGGTTGGCCGCTCGATGCGGATACCTATGGTGGCTCCTTCCTGTATCACCTCAAGGACAATCTGGTCGCGGTCGGCATGGTGGTCGGTTTGGATTATGCCAACCCTTGGATTTCGCCCTTTGAGGAATTC